>DASSWM010000156.1:0-3565 GCA_035704865.1 Agrococcus sp. | reverse complement strand
GGCGCGATCGCGTCGAGCCAGATGCGCACGAGCGCGCCGTCGAGCTGGATGTCGCCCACCGGCGTCGGCTGCATCGCCTGCGCGACGAGCCCCGACACGGCGGCCTCGCTGAGCCCGAGGCTCGCGGCGAGCTCGCGGTCGACCGCCACCTGCACGAGCGGCTGTGCGCCCTCGAGCGAGTCGGTCACCTGCGCGACGCCCTCCATGCCGGCGACGGCGTCGACGACGGATGCGGTGGCCGCCTCGAGCGCGTCGGGCGTCGGCGCCTGCACCTCGACCGTGATGTCGCTGCCGCCCAGCCCGCCGGAGGAGCCGACCGTCACGTCGCCGGCCGCGTCCTCGCCGATCGCGAGGATGCGCTCGCGCAGCGTCGCCATGTCGGTGCCGTCGGCGGCGATGACCCCGTAGGAGATGCCGCCTCCGCCGCCGCCGGTGAAGGCGGCGAACTGGCTCGCGCCCGAGACGGTCGCCGAGACGGTCTCGACGCCGTCGAGCCGCTGCAGCGCGGCCGAGAGCTGCTCGGCGGCGTCGAGCTGCGCGTCGAGCGAGGCGCCGGCCTCGAGCTCCTGCGAGACGCGCACGGTCGTCTGGCCGTCGTCGCCGAGGAAGTTGGTGGCCATGAGCGGCACGGCCGCGCCGCTGGCGCCCAGCACGAGTGCCGCGCCGGCGAGCACGAGCCACGGCCTGCGCAGCGTCGCCATGAGGATCGGCCGGTAGCCGCGCCGCAGCCGGTCGGGCCGCTCGGGCAGGTCGGCTGCGCCGTCGCTCGCGCCGGAGCCGCCCGCACCGTGGACCCGTTCGCCGACCGCGGACCCGCTCCAGCGGGTCCACCGATCGAGAAGGGGTCCATTGCTCGGCGAAGGCGGAATCGGATGGAGCGTGCTGTCGTCGACCCGATGGAGCGGCGCGACGGCGCGACGGCGGCCGAAGAGCCCGCGGCGCGTCGGGCGCGCGGTCGCCGCGGCGGCGGCGGCGCGCGCGTCGGACTCCTGCGCGGCGGCCACCTGTGCGGCGACCTCCTGCGCGGCGGCCTCGGCGCGCGCGGCAGCCGCGGCCTCGGCCTCGACGGCCGCCTTCGGGCGCTTCAGCAGCCAGGAGGCGAGCACCGGCACGATCGTCAGCGCGATCACGAGCGACGAGAGCAGCGCGATCGTCACCGTGAGCGCGAAGGGGCGGAAGAGCTCGCCCGTGATGTCGCTCACGAACGCGAGCGGCAGGAAGACGATGACGGTCGTGACCGTCGACGCGGTGATGGCGCCCGCGACCTCGCGCACCGCATCCAGGATCGCCTTCGACTTCGACGCCTGGAACGCGAGGTGCCGCTTGATGTTCTCGATCACGACGATCGAGTCGTCGACGACGCGGCCGATCGAGATGGTGAGCGCGCCGAGCGTGAGCACGTTGAGCGAGAAGCCGGCGCCCCACATGCCGATGAAGGTCATGAGCACCGACATCGGGATCGAGATGGCGGTGACGATCGTCGAGCGCAGCGACCACAGGAAGACGAGGATCACGAGCACCGCGAAGGCCAGCCCCAGCACGCCCTCCACCGCGAGCGCCTCGATCGAGTGCTCGATGTAGGGCGCCTGGTCGAGGATCGTCGTGGTCGTCACGTCGTCGCCGAGCTCCGCCCGGATCGACGGCAGCTGCTCGAGCACGGCGTGCGAGACGTCGACCGTGTTCGACGCCTGCGTCTTCGTGATCGAGAGGATGATCGAGGGCTCGCCGTCGACGAGCGCGACCGACGAGACCGGATCCTGCTCGAGCGTCACCTCGGCGAAGTCGGCGATCGTGGGCACGTCGCCGCCGCCTGCGCCGCCGCCGTCGCCGCCGCCCGCGCCCGGACCCTGCGCGTCGGCAGCGCCGCTGAGCGGCAGCGCCGCGACATCCTCGACCGAGCCGAGCCGCTCGCCGATCTGCACGCTGAGCGTCTGGTCGCCGTCGTCGACGGTGCCGCCGGGCAGCAGCTGGCCGTGCTCGTCGATCGCGGCCGAGATGTCCTGCCGCGACAGTCCGGCTGCCGCGAGCGCCGCGTCGTCGGGCTCGATCGTGATGCGCTGCCCCGGCGCGCCCTGCAGCTGCACCGCGCGCACGCCCTCGATGCGCTCGAGCTGCGGCACGGCGATCGTCTCGATGCGGTCGACGAGCTCGGCGCTGTCGCCCGGGGCGCTCACCGCGATCTGCAGCACGGGGAAGTCGGCGATCGAGCCGGTGAGCACCGTCGGCTCGGCGCCCTCGGGCAGCTGCGCGGCGATGCGGTTGACGGCCTGCTGCACCCGCTGCTCGGTGGTCGGGATGCTGATGCCGTACTCGAACTCGGCGAACACGACGCTCGAGCCGGTCGAGGAGGTGCCGCTCGTGCCCTCGAGGCCGGGCACCGACTGCACCGCCCGCTCGATGGGCGCCGTGACGTCGGCGCTGACGATCTCGGGGCTCGCGCCGGGCATCGTCGTGGTGACGACGACGGCGGGCAGCTCGAGCTCGGGCGTGAGCTCCGTCTTGAGGCTCGCGAGCGCCACGCCGCCGAAGATGGCGATGCAGATGGTCACGAGCGCGACCAGCGCCTTGTTCTTCATGCTGGCGAGCGAGAGCAGATGCACCCGACGATCCTCCCACCACGACGGTGAGGGGCGGATGGGGGTGACCCCCGCATCCGCCCCTCTCGTGTGGTGCGTGCGCCGTCGGCGCGCGCTCGTCGACCGGCGCGCTACTGCTGCCGCTTCGCAGCGAACGCGCGCATCGCGTCGCGCACGTACTCCGCGCCCTCGGTGCCGCCGTAGTTGACGGCGAACCGCTCGTCGGCGACGTACACCTCGCCGAGGTTCGCGAAGTGCTGCACGTCGGCCTCACCGGTCTGCCAGCCGGCGCCGACCCAGCGGTAGTGCCGCTCGACGAGCGCCTGCACCGCGTCGGAGTCGACGGGCTCGCCCGCCTCCTTCGCCGCGGCGTAGCCCGCCGCGATGTCGAGGTGCTCCTGCATGAAGCCGCGCTTGTCCTCATCGGACATGCGCTTCCACCAGTCCTGGCCGCGCTGCCACGCCTTGGCGCCCCAGCGCTCGGTCACCTCCTGCTCATACTGGCTCTGGTCGAACCCGTCGAGCGCTTCCTCTGCCGTCATGACGGCTCCCTTCTCTCGTGCCCGCAGCGTCTGCTCGACGGCGCGGATCTGCCGCTGGACGCGGTCGGCCTCGCGCTCGAGGTCGACGAGGTGCGCCGCGAGCGCCTCCTCGTCGGATGCGCGCTCGAGGCTGTCGGCGATCGCGGGGATCCCCACGCCCAGCCCGCGCAGCAGCAGGATGCGCTGCAGTCGGGTGAGCGATGCCTCGTCGTACCAGCGCATGCCGCCCGCATCGGTGCGGGCGGGGTGCAGGATGCCGACGGCGTCGTAGTGCCGCAGGGTGCGGCTCGAGACGCCGGCGAGCTTCGCGATGCGCTGGATCGACCACTCCATGTCGACGACGCTAGAGGTTGACGCTGCGTCAATGTCAAGCGGAGCCGCCGGGATGCCCGGCCGCGGGCTGCCCTGCCATCCCCGCGCTCCGGACGCGACATCGGCGGCGGGAAG
>DASSWM010000155.1:0-2443 GCA_035704865.1 Agrococcus sp. | reverse complement strand
GACCGGATTGGCGACGAGCACCGCCGACGCCAGGCCGAGCTCGTCGCGCGCACGCGCCAGGGCTGCGGCATCCGCCGGACTCTCGATGCGGTAGTCGAGCGCGAAGCCCGAATCGGAGACGTAGAAGCCGGGGTAGCGGTCGGTGCGATAGCCGACGACCGGCACGTTGAGCGTCTCGAGCCGCTCGAGCGTCGCGCCGATGTCGAGGATCGACTTCACGCCAGCGCACACGACCGCGACGGGCGTGCGGCCGAGCTCGGGCAGGTCGGCCGACTCGTCGAACGATTCGTTCGCGCCGCGGTGCACGCCGCCGAGGCCGCCGGTGGCGAACACGCGGATGCCGGCGGCTGCGGCCAGGTGCGCGGTGGCCGCGACCGTCGTGGCGGCCGAGCGGCCGAGGGCTGCGACGATCGGCAGGTCGCGCACGCTCGCCTTGGCGATGCCGTCGCCTGCGAGCCGCTCGATGTCGCCCTCCGCCAGCCCCACGTGCGGCACGCCGTCGAGCACCGCGATCGTCGCGGGCGTCGCGCCGTTGTCGCGCAGCAGCTGCTCGAACTCGCGCGCGGCGTCGAGCCGCTCGTCGGCCGGCAGGCCGTGGCTGATGATGGTCGACTCGAGCGCGACGATGGGGCGACGCGCCTCGAGCGCCTCCCGCACCTCGGCGCCGATCTGCAGAGCACTCATGCCCCTAGGCTAACGGCGAAGCCGAAGGAGTCCGAGTGCCCCGATCCGTCCTGTTCGTCAAGCACATCGAGTACGAGACGGGTGGCCACGCCACGACCCTGCTCTCGCACCTACCGACGCGCGAAGCGGTCTTCCCCGCCGCGCTGCCGCCGCTCGACGAGCTCGCGGGCGTCGTCATCCTGGGCGGCCAGATGAGCGCCGCCGAGGTCGACCGCTACCCCTCGCTCGCGCTCACCGCCGACCTCGCGCTGCGCGCGATCGACGCCGAGATCCCCGTGCTCGGCTTGTGCCTCGGCCACCAGATCATCGGCAGAGCGCTCGGCGGCGAGCATCGCGAGGGCGCGGTCGACGCGGTCGGCATCATCGACATCGACATCGTCGAGCCCGACCCGTGGCTCGGCGGTCACGTGGGCACGATCGGCGCGATGCGCTGGAACAGCGACGTCGTGTCGCTGCCGCCCGGCGCGACGCTGCTCGCGCGCAGCGAGACCGTCGACAACGACGCCTTCCGCTACGGCTCGGCCGTCGGCATGCAGTTCCACCTCGAGGCCGACGACCGCGTCATGCGGCTGTGGGATTCGCTCGCGAGCCCCACGCTCACCGAGCTGCGGGGGGCGGATGCGGTGGCCGGGTGGCGCGCGCACCTCGCCACCGACCAGACGCTGCTGGGCGTCATCGAGCGCGGCTTCGGCGCGTTCGCGGACGCCTGCGCCGCCCGCGTCGGCGACCAGCTGCTTCGCCTCTGAACCTTGCCCGTCGGATGCGTGCGCGGCACGATCAACGCATGCGACGCATCCGGAACCGCTCGTGAAGTACCTGCTCACCTCCAACGGGATCACCAACGCGAGCATCCGCGACGCGCTCGAGCGGCTGCTGGGCAAGCCCATCGCCGAGTCGAGCGCGCTCATCGTGCCGACCGGCGCCCACCCGTTCGCCGAAGGCCCCGCGATGGCGCGGTCGGCGATCGCGGGCACGGCGGAGGGGCCGCTGGCCGAGCTGGGCTGGCGGTCGCTGGGTGTGCTCGAGCTGACGGCGCTGCCGACCGTGCGCCGCGAGCACTGGGAGGCTGCGGTGCGCGATGTGGACGCGCTGCTGGTGTGGGGCGGCGACGTGCTCTACCTGGTGCACTGGATGCGCGAGTCCGGCCTCGCCGATCTGCTGCCCGGGCTGCACGAGACGGTCTACGTCGGCGTGAGCGCGGGCAGCATCACCGCGACGCCCTACAACTGCGATGCGGAGTTCGACCTGCAGCTCGTGCCCGAGGGCAGCGACATGGCGCAGGATGCGGAGCGAGCACTGGGGCTCGTCGACTTCGCCCTCTACCCGCACCTCGATCGGCCCGGGATGGAGGACGCCGCGCCGGCCAGCATCGCGCAGTGGGCATCCGGGATCCCCGTGCCGACGTATGCGATCGACGACGACACGGCGATCACGGTGATCGACGGCACGATCGAGGTCGTGTCAGAGGGCACCTGGCAGCGATTCGATCCCTGACGCGGAGCCTGCGCCCCCGCGCGGCGGCGCCGATCAGATCGAGACGCGGAGGCGGCCGACGGGCACGTCGGCGCTGAGCTGCACGAGCCCGAGCGGCTCGGCGAGCCGGTCGAGCGTGCCGGCCGGGATCGCCCCGGCCCGCTCGAGCAGCGACAGCGCGACCGGCGAGCCGGCGCGGCGCGCGCCGTCGGCGGTCCACACGACCGCGGTCGTGCCGTCGGGCGCCACGATCGCCTGCGTGCCCTCCGCGCCGAACTTGGTCGCG
>DASSWM010000154.1:0-2509 GCA_035704865.1 Agrococcus sp. | reverse complement strand
CGGCGGGGATCGGCATCGAGCCGAGCGAGTCGTGCTCCATGCGCATCTCGCGCGGAGCCTCGCCGGCCTCGCGGAGGCCGGGTCGGTAGATGGGGATTCCGTCGTCACTCGTGGTGAAGCTCGGAGCAGGGCCAGTGGTGCGCACCATGGATGGATGCCTCTTCCTTATGGGGTCCGACAGCAGTGGCGGTGGCGGCTCGAGTCTAGTGGGGAGCGCGCGGCTAGGCTGTCGCGGTGCACGACTCCCCCACACCTGATCCCGCGTCCGATTCCGCGCTGGATCGCGCCATCGCCCTCGCCGCCCGCAACGTCGCCGAAGGCGGCGGGCCCTTCGGCGCGATCGTCGTCGCGCCCGACGGCCGCGAGTTCGCCGGCGTCAATCGCGTGACGCGTGACAACGACCCGACGGCGCACGCGGAGGTCGTCGCGATCCGCGTCGCGGCGCGCGAGCTCGGCACGTTCGACCTCACCGGCTGCGTGCTCTACGCGAGCTGCGAGCCCTGCCCGCTGTGCCTGAGCGCGGCGCTGTGGGCGCGACTGGACCGCGTCGTCTTCGCCGCCGACCGGCACGACGCGGCCCGCGCAGGCTTCGATGACGCGGTCTTCTACGACCTCTTCGCCACGCCCCGCGAGCAGTGGCCGACGCGCGTGGAGCAGGCGTCGTCGGCGAGCGCGTCCGCGCCGTTCGACGCCTGGCGGGCGAACGCCGAGCGCGTCGAGTACTGACCGCCGACGCTCCCGCCCGTCAGCGCGCGGGGTCGATGCGCAGGCGCGCCGTGACGAGCCGATCGGGCACGGGCGCGTGCGAGATGACGAGAACGGCCCGCTCCGGCCCGGCCGCCGCGCCGAGCAGCTCCTCCAGGAGCGCCTCCGACCGATCGGCGTCGACGTTCGCGGTCGGCTCGTCGAGCACGAGCACGGGCGCCTCGCTCAGCAGCGCGCGGGCGAGCGCGATGCGCTGCGCCTGACCGCCGGAGACGAGCCGGCCGCGCTCGCCGACGAGGGCGTCGAGACCGCCGCGTTCGGCGACCCACTCCCCCAGCCCGACGCGCTCGAGCACGGCGAGCAGCTCGTCGTCGCTCGCGGTGTCGCGCGCGAAGATCAGATTCTGGCGGATGCTCTCATCGAACAGATGCGGCTGCTGCTCGAGCAGCACGACCCGGCGCCGCACGTCGTCGGGGTCGAGCTCGCGCACGTCGACGCCGCCGAGCTCGTAGCGGCCCTCGTGTTCGAGGAATCGCACGAGCACGTGGGCGAGCGTCGTCTTGCCCGCTCCGCTCGGCCCCTGCACGACGACGCGGTCGCCGGCGTGCAGCACGAGGTCGATCGGGGCGAGCGCGTGGCGAGCATCCCCCGGCCAGTGCGCCGCGACGCCCGTGAGCCGCAGCGCGGTCGCCCCCGGCCCGCCGATCGGGGCCGGCGCGCGCGGATGCTCGGGCGCGACCGGGATCTCGTCGGGAACGCGCTCGGGCACGACGGTCGCGATGCGCTCGGCGCTCGCGCGCACGCGCCACCAGGCCCCGACCGCTGACGGGAGCGCGCCGACGACCTCCACGACGGCGAGCGGCAGGAGGACGAGCATCGCGAGCTGCGGGCCCGTGAGCGCCCCGCTCGCGAGTTCGGGCTGCACGGCGAGGAGGGTCGCGATGAGGATCGCGCCGCCGCCGAGCGTCACGAGCGCGGCGACCGCGCCCGCGGCGGCGGACTGCCTCGACTGCGCGCGTCGCAGACGGGCGTCGAGGGTGAGGACGGCGTCGCGTCGCTCGGCGTCGGCGCCGAAGGCCCGGAGGGTCTCCCATCGCGCGACGTACTCCAGGACGGCGTCGGCGAGGTCGGCGCGCAGCGGGGCGATGCGGCGCTCGGCGTCGCGGCTGAGCCCCGCGAGGACGGCGGTCGCGGCCACTGCGGTGAGGACGAGGCCGAGGGCCAGGACGAGCGCGGCGACGGGCGACACCCACGCGACGCCGACGACGGCGAGCCCCGCGACGATGGCCGCGCTCACGAGCGGCTGCACGACGCGCAGCGGGAGATCCTGCAGCGCGTCGACGTCCTGCACGAGTGTCGTCAGCACGTCGCCCGAGCGCGCGGCCCGGAGCCCGTCGGGAGCGACCGGCACGAGGCGGCGGAACACGCTCACGCGCAGCCCCGCGAGCGCGCGCAGGGCCGCGTCGTGCCCGACGACGCGCTCGAGGTAGCGGAGCGCGGCGCGACCGATCGCGAAAGCCCGCACGCCGACGATCGCGAAGCCGAGGAAGAGGATGGGCGGCTGCTCCGCGGCGCGCGCGATGAGCCACGAGGAGGTCGCGAGGAGCGCGACCGAGGAGCCCGCCGCGAGCGCGCCGAGCGCGAGCGCCGTGGCGAGGGCCGCGCGCGGCGGCTGCGCGGCGCGCAGCACGGGGCGGATGTCCACGCGGGTCATCGCGCGATCACCTCCGGAGCGCGCGCGTGACGGCCCGCGCGCTCGGACGCCGGCGGGACCGCGGCCAGGTCGAGCACCTCGTCGGCGGCC
>DASSWM010000153.1:0-2656 GCA_035704865.1 Agrococcus sp. | reverse complement strand
GATCACGAGCAGGGTCGATCCCGAGGCCGCGGCGGCGGCCGACCGCGTGCGCCTCGCCGCGGAGCGCGCGGTGTTCGACACGGGTCCGCGAGCGCCGGGCGTCGTCGACGGCGACGTGCGCACGGTGCGGCGAGCGCTCGCAAGCGGCCAGCCCGCGTGGCGGCGCGCGCTCGCGGTCGCGCTGCCGCCGAGCCTCCTGCGCGTCGTGCCGGACGGCGAGGACTGAGGGCTTCCTGAGCGCTCGCCGTCCGGAGCGGCATCCGGGCCGCCGTAGGCTGGGCGGCATGCTCTGGTCGATCGTGATCCCCGTCAAGGGCTCGGTCGGCAAGTCGCGCCTCGACGCGGGCGACGCCCGGGCGGCACTCGCCGTGGCGTTCGCGCGCGACGCCATCACGGCCGCGTGCGCAGCCGCATCCGTCGACCGCGTCGTGGTCGTCACGTGCGACGACGAGGTGACGAGCGGCATCGCCGGCATCGAGGTCGTCGACGACCCGGGCACCGGCCTGCTCACGGCGATCCAGGCGGGCGTCGCGACGCTCGAGCCGGACGCGCCGGCCGCCGTCATGCTCGGCGACCTGCCCGCCCTCACCGCCGACGCGCTCGACGCCGCGCTGCGGCTCGCCGAGCGCGAGTCGCGCTCCTACGTCGCCGACGCGCTCGCGACCGGCACCACGATGCTCGCGGCGACGCGGGCGGATGCGCTGCGGCCGCGCTTCGGGCCCGGCTCCGCCGACCTGCACCGCAGCGCGGGGCACGTCGAGCTGCCCGTCGCGCCGGACTCGGGGCTGCGGGTCGACGTCGACGAGCTCGCCGACCTGCACCTGGCGATCGACCTCGGCGTCGGCGAGCACACGCGCGCCGTGCTGCGCGCGGCGCAGATCGCGGCGTAGCGGCGCTCGGAGCTGCCGCGCCGCGCAGCGCGGCTCGGCCCGCCGCGTGGTGCCGCTCAGATTGCCGCTTGGGTAGCTTCGCGCGCCGGCATGCCCGCCGCGCCGCCTCAGCCGATGCGGGAGGCGAGCGCGAGCGCGTCCCGCGCCACCTGCGCGGCCGGCCCGCCGGGTGTCAGCAGCAGCGGACGCGCCTCGGCGCGGATGCCGCGGTCGCGGAGCGCGCCGAGCCCCGCCTCGTCCTCCTCCGCGACGAGCCAGCCGTCGAGCAGGCCGCCGTGCGAGCGTGCGCCGTAGTGCGCGGCGACCGCAGCCGCATCCGCCTCGACACCGATGGTCGCGAGGCACGTGGCCGCCATGCCGCGCAGGGCGTGCCCGCCGATGATGGGGGAGACGCCGACGATCGGCGCCGCCGCCGTCTCGAGCGCGTCGCGCACGCCGGGGATGCCGAGGATCGTGCCGATCGAGACGACCGGGTTCGAGGGGGCGATGAGGATGACGTCGGCGCTCGCGATCGCCGCGTGCGCGTCGGGGGAGATGCGGGCGCGCTCGGCGCCGTGCTGCACGAAGCGGTGGGCGGGCGCCTTCGCGCGCGTGCGCACCCACCACTCCTCGAAGTGGATGATGCCCTCGTCGGTCACGACGTGCGTGGGCACCTCGTCGTCGGTGACGGGCAGCAGCGTCGCTCCGAGCGGCCAGCGCTCGCTCAGTCGCGCGGTCGCCTCGGTGAGCGTCGCGCCCTCGCGCAGCAGCGCCGTGCGGGCAAGGTGCGTGCCAAGGTCGAGGTCGCCGAGCGTGAACCACGGCCAGCCGACGCCGTAGGCGGTCAGCTCGGCCGCGACGCGCTCGCTCTCGCCCGCGCGGCCCCAGCCGCGCTCGGTGTCGCCGACGCCCGCGAGCGCGTACATGAGCGAGTCGAGGTCGGGGCACACCTTGACGCCCGCGAGCCACATGTCGTCGCCGACGTTCGCGACGATCGTGATGTCGGGGTCGGCGGTGGCGGTTGCGGGGGCGGTGGCAGCAGCGGTGGCGGGGTCGGCGGGCGCCGCGAGCGCCTCGCGCAGCCCGAGCGCGAAGCGGGCGCCGCCGACGCCGCCGGCCAGCACGGTGATCTTCATGCGTTGTCTCCTTCGAGCACGAGCGCGCCCATCCTCACGCGTCCATCCTGCGGTAGCGGATCGCGACGCCGTCGGGCTGCGCGTCGATCGACGCCTCCACCCCGTAGACCGAGCGGATGCGGTCGGAGGTGAGCACCGCATCCGTCACGCCCTCGGCGATCACCCGCCCCCGGTCGACGAGCACGACGCGGTCGGCGTGCGTGGCGGCGAGGGCGAGGTCGTGCACCGTGAGCACGACGGGGCGGTCGCGCGCGAGGCGGCGCACGAGGTCGAGCAGGTCGAGCTGCCACGCGACGTCGAGGTGGTTGGTGGGCTCGTCGAGCAGCAGCGCGCCGCCCGCGACCGAGCCGGCCTGCTGCGCGAGCGCGCGGGCGATGTGGACGCGCTGCAGCTCGCCACCCGAGAGCTCGCCCAGGTGGCGCTCGGCGAGCGCGGCGGCTCCGGCGTCGGCGAGCGCGTCCTCGACGAGGGCGTCGTCGCCGATCGAGAAGCCCAGCATGCGGTGGTGCGGCGTGCGGCCGAGCCGCACGGCCTCGCGGGCGGTGAGCTGCGGCACCGAGTCGGCGAGCTGCTCGACGAGCGCGACGCGACGGGCTCGCTCGCGCGCCGGCATGGTGTCGAGCCGCTCTGCGGCGAGGTGCACTGCGCCGC
>DASSWM010000152.1:0-5801 GCA_035704865.1 Agrococcus sp. | reverse complement strand
GTCGAGCGCGCGCAGGATGCCGGGCGGGAGCCCGAGGCTCGCGAACGTCGTGCGCTCGCCGTCGGTGTCGGAGGCGGGGGTGCGCGGTGCATCGGTCATGAGGGCAACGCTACGCGCTGCAGCCGCGCCCGTGCTCCGCGACAGCACCGCCGCCCCGGAGATCCGAGCGTTCGCGAGGCGGCGCGCGAGGTGCTCAGTCGGCGGCGCGGTCGAGCGCGCGGACGCCCGCCCAGGCGGCCGGCAGCGCGGCCGCGGCGATCGCCCACTTCACGATGCCGCCCACGATGAACGGCACGAAGCCGAGCATGAGCGCGCCGGAGAGGTCGACCGGCGTGCCGAGTGCGGCGAGCACCGCAGCCATGTAGGGGATGCCGAACGCGAAGGGGATGAGGCTCGCGAGGCCGAACAGCGCCATCGCCAGCATCGGGCGGCGGTCCCAGCGGCGCTCGGCGAGCGCGCCGACGACGGCGGCGGTCGCGATGAAGCCGAGGATGTAGCCGAAGCTGGGCTTGCCGAGCGTCGCGAGGCTGCCGCTGAAGCCGGCGAAGATCGGGAGGCCGGCGAGCCCGAGCACCATGTAGCTCACGAGCGCGGCCGTGCCGCGGCGGAAGCCGAGCGCCGCGCCGACGAGCATGACGCCGAGCGTCTGGCCCGTGATGGGCACCGGCCACATCGGGATCTCGACCTGCGCGAGCGCGGCCACGACGGCGACGCCGACGGCGACGAGCGCGAGGTCCTTCACGATGGTGCGGCGGCCGACGAGCGCGTCGGCGAGCACGGTGCGGCGGGGGAGGGGCAGAGCAGCTGCGGTCATGGCGACAGCCTAGAGGCGCGAGGTGCGCGCGAGCGGCATCTGGCCGGGCCGCTGCCGCCCCGCTGATAGGCTGAACGGCTGGCCCGCACTGTCGGGCCGACCCCCCGCACCGTTCGAGAGAGGCTCCTGCGCGCATGATCGCCGTGTCCGGATTCGAGCTCTCCGTCGGGCCGCGCACGCTCATGAGCGACGTGTCGTTCCGGATCAGCGCGGGCGACAAGATCGGCCTCGTGGGCCGCAACGGCGCCGGCAAGACCACCATGACGAAGGTGCTGGCGGGCATCAGCGACGACCGCGACGGCCACACCTTCTCGGGCACGCTCGACCGCAGCGGCGAGATCGGCTACCTCCCGCAGGATCCGCGCTCCGGCGACCCGAAGCAGACGGCCCGTCGCCGCATCCTCGACGCGCGCGGCATCGGCGAGCTCGTCGAGGGCATGCGTGTGGCGACAGAGCAGATGGGCGAGGGCGGCACCGTCGCCGACGACGCCATGCGCCGCTACGGCCGGCTCGAGGATCGCTTCCTGGCGCTCGGCGGCTACGCGGCCGAGGCCGAGGGCGCGGCGATCGCCTCGAACCTGCAGCTGCCCGACCGCATCCTCGACCAGCCGCTCGAGACGCTCTCGGGCGGTCAGCGCCGACGCATCGAGCTCGCCCGCATCCTCTTCTCGGGCGCCGACACCATGCTGCTCGACGAGCCCACCAACCACCTCGACGCCGACTCGGTCGTGTGGCTGCGCGAGTTCCTCAAGGGCTACCAGGGCGGTCTGCTCGTCATCAGCCACGACGTGCAGCTCGTCGAGGAGACCGTCAACCGCGTCTTCTACCTCGATGCCAACCGCCAGGTCATCGACATCTACAACATGAGCTGGAAGCTGTACCTGCGCCAGCGCGAGGCCGACGCCGAGCGGCGCAAGCGCGAGCGCGCCAACGTCGAGAAGCAGGCGTCGCAGCTCGAGCTGCAGGCGGCGAAGATGGGCGCGAAGGCGACCAAGGCCGTGGCATCGAAGCAGATGGCGAAGCGGGCAGAGCGGATGCGCTCCGGGCTCGAGGACGTGCGTGCTGTCGACCGGGTGGCGAAGCTGCGCTTCCCGAAGCCGGCGCCGGTCGGCAAGACGCCCATCATGGCCCGCGACCTGTCGAAGTCGTACGGCTCGCTCGAGATCTTCACGGCCGTCGACCTGGCCGTCGACCGCGGCTCGCGCGTCGTCATCCTGGGCCTCAACGGCGCGGGCAAGACGACGCTGCTGCGCATCCTCGCCGGCGTGAGCGAGAGCGACACGGGCGAGATCGAGCGCGGCCACGGCCTGCGGGTGGGCTACTACGCGCAGGAGCACGAGACGCTCGACGTCGAGCGCTCCGTGCTGCAGAACATGCTCACCGCCTCGCCCGACATCACCTCGACCGAGGCGCGCCGCGTGCTCGGCTCGTTCCTGTTCACGGGCGACGACGCCGACAAGCCCGCGCGCGTGCTCTCGGGCGGCGAGAAGACCCGCCTGTCGCTCGCGATGCTCGTGGTCTCGAGCGCCAACCTGCTGCTGCTCGACGAGCCGACGAACAACCTCGACCCCGCCAGCCGCGAAGAGATCCTCGGGGCGCTGGGCGCCTACGAGGGCGCCGTCATCCTCGTGAGCCACGACGAGGGGGCCGTCGAGGCGCTCGACCCCGAGCGCGTGCTCATCATGCCCGACGGCACCGAGGACCTCTGGAGCCCGGAGTACCTCGACCTCATCGGCCTGGCCTAGCCTGCAAGCGGCGCACCGTCGCCGGAGCGCACAGGGAGCTGAGGATGGAAGAGCTGACCGGCTGGGTCGACATCGCCTGGCAGAGCTTCAACGCCATCGGCGTGCTCGCGTTCGCGATCTCGGGGGCGCTGCTGGCGATCCAGAAGCGCATGGACATGGTCGGCATGGCGGGGCTCGCGGTCGTGACCGCCACGGGCGGCGGCATGACGCGCGACGTGCTGATCGGCGCGACGCCGGTCGCGGCGCTCGTGGAGTGGTGGATGCTCGCGGTCGCGCTGGCAGGCGCGCTGCTCGTGTTCCTGCTGCACCGCTGGATGCGGCGGCTCGACCGGCCCGTGCTCGTGTTCGACGCGATCGGGCTCGGCATCTTCGTCGTCGACGGCGCCAGCAAGGCCATGCAGCACGACGTGGGCCCGGTGGGCGCCGCGTTCGTCGGCATGCTCACCGGCATCGGCGGCGGCGTGCTGCGCGACGTGCTCGCGAACGAGATCCCCGCGGTGTTCCGGCGGGATTCGCGCCTGTACCTGCTGCCCGCGCTCGTCGGCTCGAGCGCGGCCGCGGCCGCCGTCAGCATCGGCGCCGGCCACTGGCTGCTCATGATCGGCATCGCCGCGCTCGTGTGCGCGCTGCGCATCGCGAGCGAGCTGCTGCGCTGGCGCGCGCCGGCGCTGAAGACCGAGGCGATCGACATCATCCGCGACTGACGCGGCGCCCGCCGCCGCTCAGCCGCGATCCAGGATGTCGTCCTCCACGTCGGCGTCCGTGCGCCGCACCCGCTTCGGCCGCTCCACGGGCGACGCCGCGCGCAGCTCGTCGCGCATGCCCCACGCGACGGCGCCGAAGCCGCCGAGCGCGAAGACGAACCACTGCAGCGAGTACGACAGGTGCGGCCCCTCGTCGAGCACGGGCCGCGTCGCGACCGCGACGTCGTCGGGCTCGGCGCCGTCCTCCGAGACCAGCAGGCCGTACGCGCCGGTGTAGGTCGGCTCGCCGAGCGCCTCCGCGAGCTCCGGCAGGTCGACCGAGGCGATCTGGCCCTCGGGCGCGCCGCGGCCGGGGATGGAGCCCTCGTCGGGGCGCAGCCGCGCGATCACGGTCGTCCGCCCGTCGGGGGTCTCCGGCTCGGTGATCGGCTGCTCGGCCCTGCCCGCCTGGTCGATCCAGCCGCGGTCGACGAAGAACACGGCGCCGTCGACGGTGCGGAACGGCGTGACGACGTCGAAGCCGACCTGCCCCGCCTGCCAGCGGCCGCGGAGCAGCAGCTGCTCGTCCAGCAGGTACTCGCCCTCGAGGCGCACGGGCGTCCACTGCTGGTCCGGGTCGTACGCGTCGAGCGTCGGCAGCGCATCCGTCACCGGCACCGGCTCGCGGTCGTAGTTCGACGCCAGCCGGTCGAGCGCCTCGAGCGCCTCCTCGCGCCGGTTCCACTGCCACACGCCCAGCAGGCAGCAGACGATGGCGAAGACGACGGCCAGCGCGATGTAGCCGAGCCAGCGAGGCTCGCGGAGCAGCGCCAGCATCAGGCGACTCGCTCCACGCGCTCGCCGAACCGCGTCACGACCAGGGGGAACCCGCGCGAGCCCAGCCAGGCCGCGAGCGTGTCGCGGTGCTCGTCGCACGCCGCCCACGTCTTGACGCGCTCGGGCGCATGGATGCGGGGGTTGCGCCAGTGCACCGAGTGACGGGCCTCGGCGCTGCAGCCCGAGGCGGAGCAGCGGGCGGCCTCCTGCGCGCCGTCGAGCATCGAGAGCAGGCTCATGGTCGCCCTCCCTGCGTCGCAGGGCCGGATGCGCCGCCCTCGGCGGGACCGGCGGCCGAGGGCCCCGGCGGCAGCGCGTTGGGCGCCTCGAGCCCCTGCACGACGTGCCGGGTCGACACGTTCGCGATCACGACGGCGAAGTAGGGGATGAAGACCGCGAAGAACGCCGGGATGAGCTTCCACCAGTCGGGCACGATGAAGAAGATGCCCAGGCACGCGACGCGCACGAGCATGAGGTAGAAGTACGTGCGGAAGCGCCTCTGACGGTCCTCATCAGGGGACATCTGGAGGTCGGTGATCGACCCGGCTCGCTCTCGCATGGCCTGTCGAGTCTACGCCTCCGGGCCCTGCGCCGGCCCTGTGCCTCCTCGATGATCCGGCCCCACGTAGGCTTGCCGGCATGACCCCTCGCACCGTGCTCGTCACCGGCGGCAACCGCGGCATCGGCCGCGCGATCGCCCAGTCCTTCATCGACGCGGGGCACCGCGTCGCGATCACGTCGCGCGACGGCTCCGGCCCCGAGGGCGCGCTCGCCGTGCCCGCCGACGTCACCGACTCGGCGTCGGTCGACGCCGCGTTCGCGCAGGTCGAGGCCGAGCTCGGCCCGGTGGAGGTCGTCGTCGCGAACGCCGGCATCACGCGCGACACGCTGCTGATGCGCATGAGCGAGCAGGACTTCGCCGACGTCGTCGACACGAACCTCACGGGCGCCTTCCGCGTCGTGCAGCGCGCCTCGAAGGGCATGCTGCGGGCGAAGTGGGGCCGCGTCGTGCTCATCTCGAGCGTCGTCGGCCTCTACGGCGGCCCCGGCCAGGTCAACTACTCGGCGTCGAAGGCGGGCCTGGTGGGCATCGCCCGCTCGATCACGCGCGAGCTCGGCGCCCGCGGCATCACCGCCAACGTCGTCGCGCCCGGGTTCATCGAGACCGACATGACGGCCGAGCTCGACGCGGCCACGCAGGCCGAGTACAAGAAGGCCATCCCCGCTGGCCGCTACGCGACGCCCGAGGAGGTCGCCGGCGTCGTGCGCTGGATCGCGAGCGACGAGGCCGCGTACATCTCCGGCGCCGTCATCCCGGTCGACGGCGGCCTCGGCATGGGCCACTAGCCCCCACGACCCGCCCGCAGATGGAGAGCCGCCACCTGAGCGTCGTGATCCGCCGCGACCCGCACGAGGTGGCGGCGTTCGCCCGCGAACCCGAGCACCTGCCGGAGTGGGCGGCGGGGCTCGCGCAGGGCGGGCTGCGCCAGGAGGGCGACGTCCTCGTCGCCGCCTCGCCGATGGGCGAGGTGCGGGTGCGCTTCGCGCCCGCGAACGACCTCGGCGTGCTCGACCACGACGTGACGCTGCCCGACGGCACGACCGTCCACAACCCGCTGCGCGTGCTCGCGCATCCGCACGGCGCCGAGGTCGTGTTCACGCTCCGGCGGCTCGAGGGCGTGACGGCGGATGCGTTCGAGGCCGACGCGCAGGCGGTGGCCG
>DASSWM010000151.1:0-2326 GCA_035704865.1 Agrococcus sp. | reverse complement strand
GCACGCGCGTCTTGCCCGAGCCGGCGCCCGCGACGATCAGGAGCGCGGGGCCGCGGTGCTCGACCGCCGCGCGCTGGTTGGGGTTCAGGCCGGCGAGCAGGTGCTCGGGGATCGTGTCGCCGCGAGGCCCGATCGGCGTCGGCCGCTGCACGTCTCCGCGGTGCCCGCTCCCCCCGGCGTCGTTGCCCAGCCCCCACAAGTCGCTCATCCGTTCGATTCTACGCGGGAGCGCCCACGCGCCTGGCCGCTGGCAGGCTACGCGCGACGCGGTCGACCCATCCGGTCCCGAGATGAGGAGCAATCTCCACAGAAGGGCAAAATCTCCTCGATTCGGCGCGCCCTGAGGATTGTGTCCTCATCTCGGAACCCGAAGACCGGGTGGCGTCAGATCACGACCCGCCGCCACAGGTCGGGGTGATCGACGAAGACCGCCTCGAGACCGAGCTCCGCGAGCAGCATCCACTCGGTCTGCCAGTCGCCCCACGCGGCGGCGTGCTCGCCCAGCCGGTGCTCGGGCTCGAGGAAGGCGTTCTCGGGCCGCAGCGTCCAGGCGATCGTGCCGAGGCCCGCGGCGCTCGCGCGCTCGACCAGGTCGCTCGTGCGCAGGCCCTCCTCGTCGCGATCGAACAGCACCGACTTCGCGACGCTGATGGAGTCGACGCGTCGCGCGAGCGCCGCGAGCGACTCGTCGGTGCGCTGCTCGGCGTACGTCGGCACCGACGTCTGCCGGGATGCCACGTCCGGGGCGATCGCGGTGCCGGCCGGCGCGTGGGCGTCGGCCGCGGATGCGTGCGCTCGAGCCAGCAGGTCGGGTGCCGTGCCGTCCGTGTCCATGAGATAGACGAGGCGCGCCTCCACGCCGAGCGCGCGCACCTGGTGCAGCACCTCCTCCTCGAAGGACTCGAGCGTCAGCCTGCCGGACGTGCGCCACTCGGACCGCGCCAGCGCATCCGCCAGCATCGCGTCGAGCGGGAGCCCGATCGACGCGTGATGGGTGGCGTGCTTGAGCTCGGCGACCACGTCGAGGCCGACCTCGCCGGCGATCGCGAGCAGGTCGGTGAAGCGCAGGATGCCGTCGGCGCCGTCGCGGCGAGCGCTGAGCGGCCGCAGCTGCGGCAGCCGCTCGCGGGCGCGGAGCGTGGCGACCTCCGGCCAGGTGAGGTCCTCGACGAACCAGCCCGTCAGCTCGACGCCGTCGATGGCCTGCGTGCGCCGCCGGTCGGCGAGCTCCGGGCGGCTCGCGATGTCGGTCGTCTCGCTCAGCTCGTTGTCGTGGCGCACGACGAGCACCCCGTCGCGGGTGGCGACGAGATCGGGCTCGACGGCGTCGGCGCCGAGCGCCGCGGCCAGCCGCACCGCGGTCTCGGTGTGCTCGGGCGCCCAGCCCGAGGCACCCCGGTGGGCGATCACGCGCGTGGTGTGCACGGCGCCAGGCTAATCGCGCGGCTCGCCGTGCGCGAACAGTGGCACTTGCACAGCGAAATCTGGGCATCGATCGGTAGTCTGAGCGCAGTCCGCCCGTGTGGCGGCCGCACGCACTTCCCGACAGGAGCAACTCCCTTGGCAGGCAACCCGGCGTTCCGCAACTCGCCCGCGTTCACCGAGAACAACCAGCGCGCCGCGCAGGCGACTCCCGGTGGCCAGCAGGCTCCCTATGGCCAGGCCCCCTACGGCCAGGCTCCCTACGGCCAGCCGCAGCAGTACGGCCAGGCGCCCTACGGGCAGCCGCAGTACGGCGGCACCCCCTACGGCCAGCAGTCGTACGGCCAGCAGCCCGGCGTCCCCTCGCCCGAGCAGCTGAACCAGCAGTTCAACGCTCCCGCGGCGGGCCCGGTCGAGACCGAGCGCCTGACGTACGACAGCGTGATCATGAAGACGGTGCTCACGCTCGGCGTGACCGCGCTCGGCTTCATCGTGACGCTCGGCATGCTGTGGTTCGGCGGCACGTCGCTGCCGTTCTACGTGCTCACCTACGGCGGCGCGCTCGTCGGCTTCGTGCTGGCGCTCGTCAACATCTTCAAGAAGGAGCCGAGCCCCGCGCTCATCCTGAGCTACGCCGCGGCGCAGGGCCTGTTCCTGGGTGGCTTCTCGGGCATGCTCGAGTTCGGCATGCAGCTCGACGGGATCATCTTCCAGGCGCTGCTCGCCTCTGCTTGCGTCATCGGCGTGACACTCGCGGGCTACATGTTCCGCGTCTTCCGCACGTCGCCGAAGCTCAACAAGATCTTCTTCATCGCGATCATCGGCTACGGCGTCTTCTCGCTGGTGAACTTCGGCATGATGCTCTTCGGCGCGACGGGCGACCTCGCGTTCGGCATGCGCTCCG
>DASSWM010000150.1:0-5918 GCA_035704865.1 Agrococcus sp. | reverse complement strand
GTCGACCCGGCGCAGGCGGTTCACGCCCGTCGTGCCGCGCGTGATGCGGCCCACGGCGCGCTGTCCGCTCGCCGCCGCGCGCTGCCCGCCTGCACCGGTCGCCGCCGCGCGCTGCCCGCCTGCACCGGTCGCCGCCGCGCGCTGCCCGGCCGCACCGCGCGCCACCGGACCCCGCCCGCTCGTCTCGCCCACGGCATCCATTGTCCCGGTCGAGCGCCCGCCACTACGTTGACGACATGGATGCGTCCGCTCGCGCGCTCGCGCACGTCGCGGCGCGCTCGTCGGGGCCGCCGCTGCCGGCCGACGCGCGCATCACGGTGCACTTCCACCCCGACCGCCGCATCGGCGGCGAGACGGTGCTCGAGCGCATCGCCGCCGAGGGCGCCTATCGCTCGCAGTTCTCCACCGGCATCTCCAACGGCGGGCTCACGGCGCATCCCGGCGGCGATCGCTGGCGGTGGGAGTCGCGCATGTTCGGCGGCGCCTACGACGAGGCCGCCGCCGACGAGCGGCCCGTGTACGGGGCGGTCGAGCACCGGCAGCGGGCGACGGGCGGCGCGATCCGCTTCGGCTCGTCGTGGCTCGAGCTCGCACGCCATGCGTGGCCGCGTGTGACGCTGTGCTGGCCCGACAGCGTCGCGGAGCCCGAGCGGTTCGGCACCGCCGAGCGCGCGGGCGACCTGCTGGCGATGGCGGATGCGGCTGCCGCCGACCCGCTGGACGACTACGTCGAGGCGCACGTGCACGGCGGGCTCGACGTGGCGCGCGACGTCGAGCGGCTCGTGCTCGACCCCTCATTCCGCGGCACCGAGATCGAGCGCGTCGCATGGGAGCTCGGCGTGCCGGTCGCGTGGCACGCGGGGCTCGAGCTGCGCGTCGATCGCATCGAGGAGCTCGAGGCGTACCGCGGCGTGGACGCGCTCGCGCTCGCGGTCGAGCTGGCCGAGGACGGCCGCGTCGACGCGCGCATCCTCGGCGAGGCCGCCGCGGGGATGCAGGGCGGGGCAGCCGGCGCCCACGACGCCCAGACGCTCAAGCGCGTGTGGCACCTCATCGCCCGATTCGGCCATCGCGTCGCCCAGTAGGCTGGCGGCATGACTGAGCGCACCCTCATCCTGCTCCGCCACGGCCAGTCCACCTGGAACGAGTCGAACCAGTTCACGGGCTGGGTCGACGTCAAGCTGACGGAGAAGGGCAAGGCGGAGGCGAAGCGCGCCGGCGAGCTGCTGCGCGAGCACGACCTGCTGCCCGACATCCTCTACACGTCGCTGCTCACGCGCGCGATCGCGTCGGCGAACATCGCCCTCGACGCGGCCGACCGGGACTGGATCCCCGTCAAGCGCTCCTGGCGGCTCAACGAGCGCCACTACGGCGCGCTGCAGGGGCTCAACAAGGCCGAGACGCTCGAGAAGCACGGCGAGGAGCAGTTCATGCTCTGGCGCCGCTCGTTCGACACGCCGCCGCCGCCCATCGAGCCGGGCAGCGAGTACGCGCAGGACGGCGACCCGCGCTACGCCGACATCGACGGCGAGGTGCCGCGCACCGAGTGCCTGAAGGACGTCATCGAGCGCTTCCTGCCCTACTGGGAGTCGACCATCACGGAGGACCTCGACGCCGGGCGGACGGTGCTGGTGGCGGCGCACGGCAACTCGCTGCGCGCGCTCGTGAAGCACCTCGACGGCATCTCCGACGACGACATCGCAGAGCTCAACATCCCCACCGGCATCCCGCTCGTCTACAGGCTCGGCGACGACAACATGCCGCTGGGCCCGGGGGAGTACCTCGACCCGGAGGCCGCCGCGGCCGGTGCCGCCGCCGTCGCGAGCCAGGGCAAGCAGCACTAGCCCGCACGATCGAGCAGGGCCCCGCAGCGCGATGCTGCGGGGCCCTGTGCTCGTCGTGCGCCTACTCGGCGGGCGGGAGCGGCTGCACCGGCTCGGGCGCCATCGCCGCGTGCGCGTCCTCGTCGCCGACCCAGTCGCCGGTCGCGAGGTACTGCACCTTCTTGGCGATGCCGACCGCGTGGTCGGCGAAGCGCTCGTGGTAGCGGCTCGCGAGCGTGGCGTCGACGGTCGTGTGCGCGGCGCCCTCCCACGTCGTGCCGAGCACGTGCGCGAAGACGTCGCGGTGCAGCTTGTCGACGCGCTCGTCGGCCGCCTCCAGCTGCTCGGCGAGTGTGAGGTCCTGCGTCTCGAGCAGGTCGCGCAGCATCTTCGCGATCTCGATGTCGTTGGCGCCCATCTCGGCGAACGTCGGCTGCAGCGACTCCGGCACCACCTGCATCGGGAAGCGGTAGCGCGCGAGCAGCGCGATGTGCCGGGCGAGGTCGCCCATGCGCTCGAGCGAGGCCGAGATGCGCAGCGCCGAGACGACGATGCGCAGGTCGCGGGCGACGGGCGACTGGCGGGCGATGATGTCGATCGCGAGCTCGTCGAGCGACGACGCCTTGTCGTCGATGACGGGGTCGGTCGCGATCACCTGCTCGGCGAGCTGCACGTTCGAGTCGCCGAACGCGCGCACCGCCGACTCGATCGAGATGACAACGTGGTTGGCGATGTCGACGAGGCGGTCCTGCACCTCGGCGAGCTCCTGCTGGAAAACGTCGCGCATGGCTCCTGCTCCTTGTGCTGCGCCCGGGGCTGCATCGGGACCGGGCACGGGTCGAACCCCGAGTGTTCCGGCCCCAGGTTACCGCCGGGTGTCTGGGTGCTGAACCGCAGGGGCCGGCGCTCGGCATGGATACGATTGCCGGGTGGATGCGTCGTGGTACGTGCTCCTCGCGCTCCTGCTGGGTCTCGCGATCGGGGCGGCCGCCGTGCACCTGCTCGGACTGGCCGCCCAGCGCGGACGGCAGGTGATGGCGATCGCGAGCGAGCCCATCCCCGACGGCATCGCCGCCATGGTGCACGTGCTCGAGTCGGCGGGCGTCGTGCTCGACGGCTCCAACCAGGTGATCCTCTCGTCGCCGGGCGCCGAGGCGCTCGACCTCGTCGACGGCCGCACGCTGCGCTCGCACGACATCGCCGAGAGCGTGCGGCGCATCTGGCGCACCGGCGAGGCCGAGGTGCTCGACATCGTGCACCGCCGCGGCCGCATCGGCACGGGCAACGAGGTGCAGCTGCGCGTGCGCGTGGCGCCGCTGGGCAACCGCTTCATGCTCGTGCTCGCCGCCGACCGCACCGAGGAGCTGCGGCTCGCGGGCGTGCGGCGCGACTTCGTCGCCAACATCAGTCACGAGCTGAAGACGCCGATCGGCGCGCTCACCGTGCTGGCCGAGGCGATCGAGGCCGGCGCGGCGGAGCCCGAGCGCGTGCGCTCGTTCGCGAAGCGCATGCAGGTCGAGGCCGACCGGCTCGCGCGCATGACCAAGGAGCTCATCGACCTCTCGCGCATCCAGGCCGACGACCCGCTCGACCACGCGGAGCGCTTCCCCGTCAGCCGCATCATCGAGGTGGCGGTCGACCGCAACCGGGTGCTGGCCGATGCGAAGCGGATGCGCATCATCCCCCGGGTGCTGGAGGAGGCCGACCTGCTGGGCTCGGAGGAGCTCGTCACGATGGCCGTGCAGAACCTCGTCTCGAACGCCGTGCAGTACTCGCCGGAGGCGACGCACGTGGGCGTCGGCGTGCGCGTGACCGACGGGATCGTCGAGATCGCGGTGACCGACAAGGGCGTCGGCATCGCACCGGAGGAGACCGAGCGGGTGTTCGAGCGGTTCTACCGCGTCGACCCCGCGCGCAGCCGCGTGACCGGCGGCACGGGCCTCGGCCTCAGCATCGTCAAGCACGTCGCCGTCAGCCACGGCGGCGAGGTGACCCTGTGGTCGCGGCCCGGGCAGGGCTCGACGTTCACCCTGCGGCTGCCCGCCGCATCCGCACCCGCTTCCGCACAGAAGGAGATCGCATGACTCGCATCCTGATCGTCGAGGATGAGACGGCGCTCGCCGAGCCGCTGTCGTACCTGCTCGAGCTCGAGGGATACGAGACCGCCCACGCGGACGACGGGAACGCCGCCGTGCAGCTGTTCGAGCAGGAGGGCGCCGATCTCATCCTGCTCGACCTCATGCTGCCGGGCCGCAGCGGCACCGAGGTGTGCAGGCACATCCGCCAGACGTCGACCGTGCCGATCATCATGGTGACCGCGAAGGACAGCGAGGTCGACACGATCGTGGGGCTCGAGCTGGGCGCCGACGACTACGTCACGAAGCCGTACTCGTCCCGCGAGCTCGTGGCGCGCATCCGTGCCGTGCTGCGCCGCCGCGCGGCCGACGAGGAGGACGACGACTCGGTGGTCGAGATCGGCAGGGTGCGGCTCGACTCCGACAGCCACACCGTGCACGTCGCGGGCGCCGAGGTGGCGATGCCGCTGCGCGAGTTCGAGCTGCTCGAGTACCTCATGCGCAACGCCGGCCGCGTGCTCACGCGCGGACAGCTCATCGACCGCGTGTGGGGCAGCGACTACTTCGGCGACACGAAGACGCTCGACGTGCACATCAAGCGGCTGCGGGCGAAGATCGAGGAGGACCCCTCGAACCCGAGCCGGGTCGTGACGCTGCGGGGGCTCGGCTACCGCTTCGAGCGGTGAGGCGCCGGGCCCGCTACTGCGTGACGGGCCCGAACTCCTCGTAGCCGACGACGTCGGTCGAGATCATGGGCACGCCGAGGCCGACCGGCTCGGCGCCGTCGGCCTGGAACGAGACGTTGCGCAGCGAGCCGAAGGGCAGCTCGCCCGTCTGCGGGAAGATCAGCTGCTCCTCGTCGGGGAAGCCGAACGTCGTGACGCCCTCGGAGACCCGCACCTGCTGCGACTGGTCGTCGACGCGCACCTCGACGATGGTCGCCTCGCCCTCGTTCGTGAAGGTGACGGCGAGGTTGAAGGCGTCGCCATCGGGGTCGCCGATGAGCATCGCGTTGTGGATGTCGACCGTGCCCGTCGAGCCCGAGACGCCGTCGGATGCGTCGTAATCGATCGTCGTCGCCTGCGGCGTGAGGATGTTGCATCCGGTCGCGGCGAAGGCGACGACGACGGCTGCGGCTGCGGCGGCGGCGAGACGAGGCTGCACGGGGACCCTTTCGACAGTTGACGCGAGCGCCCGCTGGTGCGGCAGGCGCGGTCGCGATCGAGTCTAGTACGCGCGGTGGAGCTGACGGGCGAAGGGCCCTGCGGGCCGTCGCGGCGACCTCCGAGAGGTGCCTCGAGAGGCGGCCGGAGGCTTCGCCAAGGGCGTGATCCAACCACTCCTCGCGAGGCGCCGTCGAGCGACACGCTGTGATAAAATCAAGGTTCTGGCTATGACGAGGAGCATTCGATGAACTTTGAGGTCGGAGAGACAGTCGTCTACCCCCACCACGGCGCCGCGATGATCACCGAGGTCAAGGTCCGCAAGATCAAGGGCGTCGAGACGACGTACCTCAAGCTCAACGTCGCACAGGGCGGCCTCACCATCGAGGTGCCCGCTGCCAACGTCGACATGGTGGGCGTTCGCGATGTCATCGGCGAGGAGGGCCTCGACAAGGTGTTCGAGGTGCTGCGCGCCGACTTCACCGAGGAGCCCACCAACTGGGCCCGCCGCTACAAGGCGAACGTCGAGAAGCTCGCTTCGGGCGACGTCATCAAGGTGAGCGAGGTCGTCCGCGACCTCTCGCGCCGCGACCAGGACCGCGGCCTGTCGGCGGGCGAGAAGCGCATGCTCGCGAAGGCCCGCCAGATCCTCGTCTCCGAGCTCGCGCTCGCCGAGAAGACCGACGAGGATGCCGCAGCTGCGCGCCTCGACGAGGCGCTCGCCCCCGCGAGCTGATCCGCAGACCCCCACAGTGGCGCCCGGCCGGAAGGTCGGGCGCCTCTGCTACGTTCGCCCGTGCTGTGTCCGCCCGCGCTGCGGCCGCCCGCGCTGTGGCCGCCCGCGCTGTGGCCGCCCG
>DASSWM010000149.1:0-7194 GCA_035704865.1 Agrococcus sp. | reverse complement strand
GTCGGCGTAGGGGTCGCGCTCTCGCCCGGTGCGGATGCGGTGGGCGACGCGGGAGCGCCCGAGCCGGGCTCCGGAGTGACGGCCTGGCCGCATCCGCTCAGCACCAGTGCCGCCGCAGCGATCGCCCACACCCTCCGCACGGAATCCATCGTCGCACGATGCGGCGGTTCGCATCCGCGCGTGCGATACTGGACGCTTGCCGACCGTTCGTCAGGCTAATGACTTCTCGAGAACAGGACCCCCATGCCGCAGCGCGATCCGCGCTCCGCCGACGCCGCCCTGCCGGCCGACGCCCCCTTGATGACCCGCCGCCAGATCACGCTCGTGCTCGTCGGGCTGATGATCGCGATGTTCCTCTCGTCCATCTCGCAGACCGTGGTCGGCACGTCGATGCGCACGATCGCCGACGACCTGCACGGCCTCGACCTGCAGGTGTGGGTCGTGACGGCGTTCCTCATCGTGTCGACGATCGTGACGCCCATCTACGGCAAGCTCAGCGACATCTTCGGGCGGCGGCCGCTGTTCATCATCGCGATCGTGCTGTTCCTGCTCGGCTCGATCGCGTGCTCGTTCGCGCAGGACATGATCCAGCTCGCCGCGTTCCGCGCGCTGCAGGGCCTGGGCGCCGGCGGCCTCATGTCGCTGCCGCTCACGATCATGGGCGACGTGCTGAGCCCGCGCGAGCGCGCCAAGTACCAGGGCTACTTCCTCGCGGTGTTCGGCGTCTCGTCGATCCTCGGCCCGCTCATCGGCGGCGTGCTCGCCGGCGCCGACCAGATCCTCTTCCTCGACGGCTGGCGCTGGGTGTTCCTGTTCAACCTGCCCATCGGCGTCGCGGCGCTGTGGATGGTGTGGACGTTCCTGCACCTGCCCGCGCACCACGAGCGCGTGAAGATCGACTGGTGGGGCGCCGCCCTGCTCGTGGTCGGCGTCGTGCCGCTGCTGCTCGTGGGCGAGCAGGGGCGCGAGTGGGGCTGGGGCTCGGCCGCCGCGATCGCCTGCTACGCCGTCGGCGCGATCGGCATCGCGCTGTTCGTCGTCGTCGAGTCGAAGATGGGCGATGCGGCGCTCATCCCGCTGCACCTGTTCCGCAACAGCACGTTCTCGATGGCGACGCTGCTGGGCGTCTTCACGGGCTTCGGCATGTTCTCGGCGATGATGCTCATCCCGTTCGTGCTGCAGATCGTGCACGGCATGGATCCGACGCAGGCCGGGCTCGCGACGCTGCCGATGATCCTCGGCCTCATGATCGCCTCGATCGGCTCGGGCCAGATCATCGCCCGCACCGGCCGCTACCGCCTGTTCCCCGTCGTGGGGCTCGCCATCATGGCGATCGGCTACGGCGTGCTCGTGACGCTGCAGTACGACAGCCCGCTGTGGGGGCTGCTGCTCGCGCAGCTGCTCATCGGCCTGGGCCTCGGCCAGCTCATGCAGACGCTCACGATCGCGAGCCAGAACGCCGTGCAGCCGAAGGACATGGGCGTCGCGACGAGCTCGGCGACCTTCTTCCGCCAGCTCGGCGGCACGGCCGGCGTCGCGGTCGCGTTCTCGCTGCTGTTCTCGCGGCTGCCCGAGACGCTGCGCGAGGCCTTCTCCCGCCCCGACCTGCGCGCCGACCTCGCTGCTGCGATGGAGGACCCCTCGGTGCTCGCCGATCCCGGCAACGCGCGCATCCTCGACGTGCTGCAGCACCCCGAGCGCATCGGCGGCGCCCTCAACGAGGACTCCTCGTTCCTCAACACCGCCGACCCGCGCCTGGCCGCGCCGTTCCTCGACGGCTTCAACACCGCCACGACGCTGCCGTTCTGGGTCGCGCTCATCACCATCACCGTCGCGCTCGTGCTCGCGCTGTTCTTCAAGGCGCCGCCGCTGCGCCAGAAGTCGGCGATGGAGGAGGCCATGGAGGCGCGGGCGCGGCAGGCGCAGCTCGAGGCGGATGCGTCGGCCCCCGGCTCGTACGCACCGCCCGTCACGACCTCCTCGATCCCCGTCGTGAGCGGGCGCCTCGGCACGATCGGCGGCCGCGACGACGCATCCTGAGCCCGTTCTCAGCCTGCCCGCCTAGGTTGTACCCCGGAGCAGCCGCTCCCAACGATCAAGGAGGTTGAGATGGGTCTCGACGACAAGATCTCGAACGCAGCCCAGGAGGGCGTCGGCAAGGCCAAGGAGGGCATCGGCGACGCGACCGACAACGAGGACATGCAGGCCGACGGCATCAAGGATCAGGCCGAGGCGAACGCCAAGCAGGCGGGCGAGCATGTCAAGGACGCCGGTCGGGACGTCAAGGACACCTTCGACCGCTGATCCGACCGGATCCGAGGGCGAGGCGCTTCGACGCCTCGCCCTCGTCGCGTCCGCAGGTCGAGGAGCACGCGCCGCAGGCATGCGAGCCGGGAGACGGGAGCCTGCACCGCAGCTCGAGGAGCGCACGTCGGAGGCGTGCGCTCTGAGTCGGGAGCCCGCTAGTAGTTCAGGCTCTCGATCGACGCCGCGTCGGCCTCGATGCCGAAGTCGCGCGCCTGCGTCTGGATCTTCTGCGCGCGGGCGAGCCGCGGCAAGTCGCTGCCGTCGGTGATCTTGCCGCCCGACTCCTCGAACGCGCGCATGAACGCATGCGCCCATGCCACTTCCTCGGCGCTCGGCGCGAGCCCCGCGTTGATGGTGCCGGCCTGCGTGTGCGTGAGGCACAGCTTGCCCGACATGCCCATCTCCTTCGCGAGCCGCGTGCCCTCGGCCAGCGCGTCCATCGCGAGCGTCGGGCCGTCGATCGGGGCCGGCAGCCGCGCCGCGCGGGAGGCGATCACGAGCTGGGAGCGCGCGTAGGCGAGCGCGATCGGGTCGTCGCCCGTGGCCGTATCGCGCTTGAAGTCGCCGGTGCCGAACGCGAGCCGGAACGTCGACGGCGCGCTCGCGATGCGCTCGACGTGCAGCACGCCTCGCGCCGTCTCGACGAGCGCCAGGATCGGCATGCCCTCTGGCAGGCGGTCGGCGGTGTCGTCGACGTGGCTCGCGGACTCGGTCTTGGCGAGCATGACGCCCTCGAGCCCTTCGACGTCCTTCAGCTCCGCCAGGTCGGTGCTCCAGAACTCGCTCGCGGCGTCGTTGATGCGCACCCAGGCGCGGTGGCCGGTGGAGAGCCACTCGACGGTGTCGGCACGTGCCTGCGCCTTGTCCTTCGCCGCGACCGCATCCTCGATGTCGATGATGATCGCGTCGGCCTCGCTCTGCTGCGCGATCTCGAACAGCTCAGGCTTCGAGGCCGGCACGAGCAGCCAGGAGCGGGCGATCAGGGGCGAGACGTCGGTTCGAGGCACGTGCTCGAGCCTACCGCGCGCCCTTCAGCGATCGAGGCGCGCGGCGCACCCGCCCGCGGGCTACGCTCGCGGCATGGTCTCCGGCGCTCTCACCCTCCTGCTCGTCGGCTCGCTCGTGCTCGGCCTGGTCGTGATCGGCGTGGGCATCGTGCTGCTGGTGATCGGCAAGCGGCGCAACGACGACTCGACGTCGCGGCCGTTCCTCGCGTTCGGCATCACGGCGCTCGTGATCGGCACGGCCGTGTTCGTGCCGTCGCTGCTCTGGCTCGCGATGGGGCTCCCGCTGGCGGGATGAGGCGCACAGGCGGCTGTGCGGTTCCTGTGCTTGCCTCGGGGCATGGCTCCCGGACCCGCACTGCTGCTGCTCCTGCTGGTGCTCTCGGTCGCCGTGCTCGTCGCGGGCATCGTGATCGCCAGGCGCAGCACCGAGCGGTCGAAGGCGGGCTGGTGGATGGCGATCGTCGCGACCCCGTTCGTGCTCGCGTTCGGCGTCACCCTCTTCGGCGGCATGATCGTCTCCGCGAGCCTGGGGCAGCCGCTGCTCGGGTAGCGACCGTGCGAGTTGCGGTCAGCCCGATCGGCCCCTGAGCCGGTCTATCTCGCGCCGCTCGCGGCTCGAGGGCCGGCCGGCGCCCCTGGGGCGGTGCGGCACCTGCGCGGCCTCGATCGCCGTGGGCCGCGGAGGCGAGCGGTCCTCGATCGCCTCGGCCGCCGCGGGCGCGGCGACGCGCTTGGCGAGCAGCTGCTTCACCACGACGATGCGGTCGAAGCCGTGGATCCGCACGCGCACCTCGTCGCCGATCCGCACCGGCTGCGCCGCCTTCGCGGGCTGGCCGTTGAGCCGCACGTGCCCGCCCCGGCAAGCGTCGGTCGCGGCGGCGCGGGTCTTCACGAGCCGCACCGCCCAGATCCAGACGTCGATGCGCACCGTGCCGGCCTTCGACGGGCTCATGCCTCCGCCAGCACCGCCAGCACGGCCTCGCCGTAGCGCTCGAGCTTCGACTCGCCGACGCCCGAGATGGTCGAGAGCTCGACGATCGTCGCGGGCCTGCGCTCGGCGATCGCCGCGAGCGTCTTGTCGTTGAAGACCACGTACGCCGGCACCGACTGCTCCTTGGCCGCGCCGGCCCGCCACGAGCGCAGCGCCTGGAAGATGCCCTGCTGGGCATCGTCGAGCTGCAGCGCGCTCGCGGAGCGCTTCGCCGCCTTCGCGGGCGCCTTCGTCTCGTGCCGCAGGCGCACCTCGCGCTCGCCTGCGAGCACTGCGGCAGACGCATCCGTCAGCGCCAGCACGCCGTACTCGCCCTGCACGCGCAGCAGCCCCTGCGCGAGCAGCTGCCGCACGACCCCGCGCCACTGCGTCGCGGGCAGGTCGGCGCCGATGCCGTAGGTGGCGAGCCCGTCGTGGCCGAAGCGCCGGATGCGCTCGGTGTCGGCGCCCACCAGGATGTCGACGAGGTGCCCGGCGCCGTATGCCTGTCCGCGCTCGCGCTGCAGCCGCACGATCGTCGAGAGCAGCTTCTGCGCCGGCACGGTGCCGTCGTACGCGTCCGGCGGCGTGAGGCACGTGTCGCAGTTGCCGCACGGGCTGCTGGCCTCGCCGAAGTAGGCGAGCAGCTGCACGCGGCGGCACTCGACCGTCTCGCACAGCGCGAGCATGGCGTCGAGGTGGAGCGTCTGGTTGCGCTTGCGCTGCGCGTCGCCCTCGCCGTCCGCGATCATGCGGCGCTGCTGCACGACATCCTGCAGGCCGTAGGCGAGCCACGCGGTCGAGGGCTCGCCGTCGCGGCCGGCGCGGCCGGTCTCCTGGTAGTAGCCCTCGACCGACTTCGGCAGGTCGAGGTGGGCGACGAAGCGCACGTCGGGCTTATCGATGCCCATGCCGAAGGCGATCGTCGCGACGATGACGACGCCCTCGTCGCGCAAGAACCGCTGCTGATTGGCCGCGCGCGTGCCGCCGTCGAGGCCCGCGTGGTACGGCAGCGCGTCGACGCCCTGCGCCTGCAGCCAGGCCGCGGTGCCCTCGACCGACTTGCGCGAGAGGCAGTAGACGATGCCGGCGGCGCCCGGGTGCTCGTCGCGGATGATGCGCAGCAGCTGGGCCTTCGCATCCTGCTTGGGCGCGATGCGGTACTGGATGTTGGGGCGGTCGAAGCTCGAGACGAACACGCGCGCGTCGCCCAGGCCCAGCCGCTCGACGATCTCGGCGCGGGTCTCGGCCGTGGCCGTCGCCGTGAGCGCGACGCGCGGCACGTCGGGCCAGCGCTCGCCCAGGATCGACAGCTGCAGGTAGTCGGGCCGGAAGTCGTGGCCCCATTGGCTCACGCAGTGCGCCTCGTCGATCGCGAACAGCGCGATGGGCGCAGCGTCGAGCAGGGCCTGGGCGACCGGCAGCCGCTCGGGCGCGAGGTAGAGCATGTCGAGCTCGCCCGCGAGCAGCCGCCGCTCGACCTCGCGGCGCTCGTCGATCGACTGCGTGGAGTTCAGGTAGGCGGCGCGCACGCCCAGCAGCTCGAGAGCGTCGACCTGGTCGTGCATGAGCGCGATGAGCGGGCTGATGACGACGCCGGTGCCCTCGCGCACGAGCGAGGGGATCTGGTAGCACAGGCTCTTGCCGCCGCCGGTGGGCATGAGCACGACGGCGTCGCGGCCCGCGACCACCTCGTCGATGATCTCCGCCTGCTCGCCGCGGAACGCGTCGTAGCCCCACACGCGCGTCAGCGCCTCGAGCGGTGTCGCGGCCTTGACGGATGCGGCGACGCCGGGCGCGCGCACCGGCTGCGGCCGGGTGACGGTGCGGGTGGGCGCGCCGCCGCGGCCGGCGCCGTGGCCGCCCGTGCCGGCTGCGGCGTCGGCGAAGAGCGGCGCGTCCGCGTCGGCGGGCGGCATCCAGCCGTCATCGGGCTCGGCCCAGTCCCAGGGCTCGGGTGCGTCGTCGTCGCTGGGCGGTGCCCAGCCGTCGTGCCTCGCGTCGGTCACGCGTCCCCCTTCGCGTCCATGACGCATCCCACCCTAGGCGGAGCCGGCGACACGGCTCACCGCGCGCGGAGGCCGCTGTGGATCGCGGCTGCGCCCGTCGTCAGCGGCGGCGCGAGAGCCACTCCTCGAACGTCACGCGGCCCTTGTGCTGCTCGGTGAAGTTCGCGCCCGAGCGCAGGTAGTCGAGCATCGACGGCGGGAACGGGCCGTTCACGATGATGCCGCGCGCGCCCGTGGCCGCCTGCCACGCCTTCGCGAGGTCGCGCGAGAGCCGCACCTGCGGGCCTGCGATCTCGATGAAGCGCTTGCCGGAGGGGTCGAGCGCCTCGCTCGCGACGAGCTCGGCGACCTCGCCCACGTCGACCGGCTGCAGCCGCCCGCCCAGCACGACGGGGATCGCGCCGAGCGCCGAGCCTGCCTCGAACTGATCAACCGACCACTCGTGGAACTGCGCGGCGCGCACGATCGACACCTCGAGCGGCGTGTTGAGGTAGGTGAGCTCCTGCTCGTGCTTGCGGCGGTGGTACGAGAGCTTCGACTTCTCGACGCCCAGGATCGAGAGCACGACCGCCCGCTGCACCCCCGCGCGCTCGGCCGCCCGCACGACGTTGCGGGCGCCGATCGTGAAGGGCTTGGGGTCGAGCGGGTTGCGCGAGTTGGCCGAGTCGACGATCACCTCGGCGCCGGCGAGCGCCTCGTCGAGGCCCTCGCCCGTGACGATGTCGGCCTTGACGCCGGGCGCACCCGCGATGGCCTTCCCGGAGCGTGACATGGGCGCGACGTCGGCCCCGCGCCTGGCGAGCGCCCGCACGATCGCCGAGCCCGCGTTCCCCGATCCACCGATCACGACGATGCGCATGCCATCACGCTACGCCCGCTGGCGCACAACGCAAGCCGCCTC
>DASSWM010000148.1:0-2756 GCA_035704865.1 Agrococcus sp. | reverse complement strand
GACTATCGCACACTATTGTTCAGATGATCAATACGAGGCGGTCCTCGGCGCGTCGCCTGCCGGGATCCGCAGCAGCGCCGCGACCGTCTCGACGACGTAGCGCGCGGTCTCGTCCTCGTAGCCCGCCCACACCGCCGACTGGGCGCTCAGCCCGTCGGTCGCGCCGACGACGAAGCGCGCGAGCGCGAGCGGCTCGGGCGCGCTGAAGGCGCCGGCGGCATCGCCGCGCGCGAAGATGCCCGCGACGAACTCCTCCCACGCCCTCGCCTCCTCGACGAGCACCCCGGCGAGCTCGTCGTTGCGCCGCGACAGGCTCCAGCCGTCGAGCCAGACGAGCGCGACATCGCGGCGGAAGTCGTGGATGAGCTCGCGCAGCAGCGTCAGCACCTGCTCGACCTCGTCGCCCTCGACCGCCTCGACGGTCGCGCGCACGCTCGCGAGCTCCTCCTGCGCGATGTCGCGGAAGACCTCGGCGACGAGCAGCTCCATGCGGCTCACGTAGTGCGTGATCAGCGCGGGCGCGACGCCCACGCGCTCGGCGACGGCGCGCTGCGTGACGGCGCTCAGCCCGGATTCCAGCGCGATCGATCGCGCCGCGCTATGCACGTCGGCCCGACGCTCCTCGGGGGTCTTCCGGACTCGCTTCTGGTTCGTCATTGCATCCTCGCCGCATCCACAGTAACTTGTCGTGCATCCACCTTATTGATCATTCGATCAATTGTGTCGACGAGGACGATGGAGGCGATGATGGCCTGGACGATGCCCGCGGAGTCCGCTCCCCAGGAGCGGCTCTGGATGGCGTTCCCGCACGGACCCAACGCGGGTGACACGCCCGCCGAGGCCCGCGCGGCGCACGAGGCATGGGCCGCCGTGGCCAACACCGCGAGCGAGTTCGAGCCGGTCACGATGGTGGTCGATGCTGACGAGCGCGACGACGCCCGGCGCCTGCTCTCGAGCGCCGTGACGATCGTCGAGGCACCGCTCGACGACGCGTGGATGCGCGACATCGGTCCCACGTTCGTGCTCGACGACGACGGCAGGCTCGGCGCGGTCGACTGGGTCTTCAACGGCTGGGGCGCGCAGGACTGGGCGAGCTGGGAGCACGACGCGCGCATCGGCTCGGTGGTGGCAGAGCTCGCGGGTGCGACGCGCATCCCCTCGCAGCTCGTGAACGAGGGCGGCGGCATCCACGTCGACGGCAGCGGCACCGTGCTGCTCACCGAGACCGTGCAGCGCGACCCGGGCCGCAACCCGGGCATCTCCCGCGCCGAGGTCGAGGCCGAGCTCGCCCGCACGATCGGCGCGACGCATCCCATCTGGCTCCCGCGCGGGCTCACGCGCGACTACGAGCGCTACGGCACGCGCGGGCACGTCGACATCGTCGCGTCGCTCGTGGGCGACGGCACCGTGCTCGTGCACCGGCAGGACGACGAGGACCACCCGGACGCCGCGGTGTCCCGCGAGATCGAGCGCGTGCTCGCCGACGCGGTCGATGCGAGCGGCCGCTCGCTCGAGATCGTGCCGCTGCCGGCCCCCGCGACGCTGCGCGACGCCGAGGGCTGGGTCGACTGGTCGTACGTCAACCACGTCGTGGTCAACGACGGCGTCATCGCCTGCGGCTTCGGCGAGCCCGCAGCCGACGCCGCGGCGCGCGAGGTGCTCGAGGCCGTCTATCCCGGCCGCCGCGCCGTGACGGTGGACGCGCGCGAGATCTTCGCCCGCGGCGGCGGCATCCACTGCATCACGCAGCAGCAGCCGAGGGCGCGGTCGTGAGCGGCGCGCAGGTGCACGAGGCGAGCGTCGGCGCGCTGCGCGAGGCGCTCGACGCCGGCGACACGACCGCGGTCGAGCTCGCCGCCCTGAGCCTCGCGCGCATCGGCGCGTACGACGTCGCCGGTCCCGCGCTCAACGCCGTGCCCGTGCTCGCGGCCGACATCTTCGAGGCCGCTGCGGCCGCCGACGCGCGCATCCGCGCGGGCGCGCCCGCGAGCGACCTCGACGGCATCCCGTACACGGCGAAGGAGAGCTACTCGGCGCGCGGCACGACCGTCGCGGCGGGCAGCCCCGCCTTCGAGCACCTCGTCGCAGGCGAGGACGCGTTCGCGATCGAGCGGATGCGGGAGGCCGGTGCCGTGCTGCTCGGGCTGACGACGATGCCGCCCATGGCCAATGGCGGCATGCAGCGCGGCCTGCGCGGCCGCGCCGAGAGCCCGTACAGCGCCGAGTGGCTCACGAGCGCGTTCGGCTCGGGCTCGTCGAACGGCTCGGGCTCGGCGACGGGCGCGTCGTTCGGCGTCATCGGGCTCGGCGAGGAGACGTGGTCGTCGGGCAGGGCGCCCGCGAGCTGCAACGCGCTCGTCGCCTACACACCCTCGCGCGGGCTCATCTCGATGCGCGGCAACTGGGCGCTCGTGCCGACGATGGATGTCGTGGTGCCGCACGCGCGCAGCATGGCCGACCTGCTCGCCGCCCTCGACGTGCTCGTCCAGTCCGACGCGCGCGCCGACGGCGACTTCTGGCGCACGCAGGCGTGGCTCGACGTCCCCGACGTCGAGCAGGTGCGCCCTGCGCGCTTCGCCGCGCTCGAGCCGGCTGCGCTCGCAGGCATGACGATCGCGGTGCCGCGCATGTACATCGGCGCCGACGACGAGATCCGCTCTCCCATCGCCACCCGCGAGAGCGTGCTCGAGCTGTGGCGCACGATGGCCGACGACCTGCGCGCGGCCGGCGCGACGGTGATCGAGACCGACCTGCCG
>DASSWM010000147.1:0-7498 GCA_035704865.1 Agrococcus sp. | reverse complement strand
TGCGTCGGGCCGCGTCGTCGTCGGAGAGGCGCCCTCCGTCGTGGGTCGCGACCGCACCGACCACGGCGTCTGGCTCTGGTCGCTGCGCTTCGGCGCCGTGCTCGCGATCGTCGCCTTCGGCGGCACGGTGGTCACGGGCGACTGGCAGGGCAAGCTCATGTACGAGCAGCAGCCGATGAAGATGGCCTCCGCCGAGGCCGCCTGCCACTCGGGCTCCTCCTTCTCGGTGCTCTCGATCGGCGACCCGGGCTCGACCGACTGCAACGACGTCATCACGCTCATCGAGATCCCCGGCGTGCTCGGCTTCCTCGGCACCGGCGAGTGGGGCGCCGACATGCCCGGCATCACCGACCTCGAGCCGCGGTACGTCGACCAGTACGGCGAGACGATCCCCGACGACGCGCTCTACGGCGACCGCGCCGGCACCGAGGTGCAGTACGTGCCGCCGATGTGGGTCACCTACTGGGGCTTCCGCCTCATGATCGGGCTGGGCGGCATCACCGCCTTCGGCGCGCTCGTGGCGCTGTGGCTCACGCGCCGCGGCACCGTGCCGCGCTCGCCGTGGATCATGCGCCTGGCGATCCTCGGCATGACGGCCCCGTTCGCCGCCAACATCGCGGGCTGGATCTTCACCGAGATCGGCCGCCAGCCGTTCGTCGTCGCCCCGAACCCCGACCCGTCGGGCATCGACGGCGTGTTCATGTTCACGGCCGCCGCCGTCTCCCCCGGCGTCACCGCCGGCGAGCTGCTCTTCTCGGTCATCGCGCTCTCGGGCGTCTACGCCGTGCTGCTCGTGGTCGAGCTGTTCCTGCTCGTGAAGTACGTGCGCGGCGGCGTCGCGAGCGCCATGCCGGAGCTCGCTCCCCCATCCGACGACGGCGACGACCGCGACGACCGCCCCGGCGGGCGGGACGACGTGCTCGCCTTCGCCTACTGACATGCCTGAGCCCATAGGAGCCGCCATGGAACCGCTCGCCATCACCTGGTTCGTCATCATCGCCGTGCTCTGGACCGGCTACCTGCTGCTCGAGGGCTTCGACCTCGGCGTCGGCATGCGGATGATCTTCGCCACCCGCAGCGAGCGCGACCGCCGGGTCATGCTCAACACCATCGGGCCCGTGTGGGACGGCAACGAGGTCTGGCTCATCACCGCCGGGGCCGGCACCTTCGCCGCCTTCCCCGAGTGGTACGCATCCCTGTTCTCGGTGCTCTACGTGCCGCTCACCATCGCGCTGCTGGGCCTCATCGTGCGCGCGGTGGGCATCGAGTGGCGCGGCAAGGTCGCGACGCTGCGCTGGACGACGTTCTGGACGTGGATGATCGGGCTCGGCTCGACCGTCGTCGCCTTCTGCGTCGGCGCGATGCTCGCGCTCACGTCGCTCGGCCTGCCGATCGACGGCAACGGCGACCGCGTCGGCGGCCCGTTCGTGTGGCTCGGCTGGCCCGCGGTCGTCGGCGGCCTCGCGGTCGTCGGCTTCGCGCTCGCGCACGCCTCGACCTTCCTCGGGCTCAAGGCCGACGGGCCCGTGCGGGAGCGGGCGGGCGACTTCTCGGCGCGCTGGGCGCCGCTGTGCCTCGTGCCCGCCGCGGTGTGGGCCGTGTGGGTGCAGCTCGAGCACGGCGGCACCGTGCTCTCCTGGGCGCTCGTCGGGCTCGCGGTCGTCGCGGCCGGCTTCGGCTGGCTGCGCGCGCGGCGCCGCCAGGAGGGGCTCGCCTTCCTCGGCTACGCGGGCTTCGGCCTGTTCGGCGTCGGGGCGATCTTCGCGGGCCTCTTCCCGCGCCTGCTGCCGTCGACGATCGACCCTGCCTTCGACCTCACGCTCGCGAACGCGGCGAACAGCGAGTACACGCTCGGCGTCATGACGGTCATCACCGCCGTGAGCCTGCCCGTCATCCTGGGATACCAGGCATGGAGCTACTGGGTCTTCCGCCAGCGCGTCACGCCCGGCATGATCCCCGACGCGCACATCGTGCTGCCCGCGATCCTGCGCGACAAGGACGCGGCGGCGCCGCGCGGCTGACCCGTCCCGCGAGCAGGCGTCGCGCAGCGAGGCATCGCGCAGCGGAGACCTCGCGCAGCGGAGACGCCGCGCAGCGGAGACGTCGTGCTGCCGGCGCCGAAAGACCACTCGCTGGTAGCACGCGGTCGATACCTGCGAGTGATTCGGGCGCGGGCACCGGCTCCCTAGCCTCGCGCTGTGGACGTCATCAACTCCTTCATCCTCGAGGCCGTCGCCTCGCCGTGGCTGCTGCTCGTCATGCTCGCCGTGGCGACGATCGACGGCTTCTTCCCGCCGGTGCCGAGCGAGACCGTGCTCGTCGCGGCCGCGGCCGTCGCCGCCTCGACGGGCGACGTCGCGACGATCGCGCTGCTGTGCGTCGCCGCGGCAGTCGGCGCGATCGCAGGCGACAACATCGCCTACGCGATCGGCCGCGCGGTCGGCGCCCGGCGGTTCCGCTGGATGCGGGGCGAGCGCGCCACAGCGGCGGTCGACCGCGCGCAGCGCACGCTGCAGCGGCGCGGGGCGCCGCTCATCCTCGGTGCCCGCTACATCCCGATCGGCCGCGTCGCCGTCAACCTCACGGCCGGCGCGCTGCGGTACCCGCGCCGCCGCTACGTGCCGCTCACGATCCTCGCGGGCGCGAGCTGGGCGGTGTACAGCGCCGCGATCGGCGTCCTCGCCGGGCACTGGCTCGGCGAGCAGCCGCTGCTCGGCGCCGCCATCGGCGTGGGCGTCGCGCTCATCCTCGGCCTGCTCGTCGACCGCGTCGCCGCCGCCCGCCGACGGGCGGAGCACCCCGCGCGGCAGCTCGCCGACGCGCTCGAGCGCGATTCGGCCAGACTGTCTGCATGATGCCCACCGAGCAGCCGGTGCGCGTGCGTCGCCGCGCGGCGCGCTGGTGGTTCGTCGCGCTCGCCGCCGCCGCAGTCGCGCTGTTCGCGGTGCTCGCCGCGGTGCACGCCGCGCTCTACGACGCCCCGGCACCCTTCGCGATGCTGCTCGCGGCGGCGATGTGCGGCGCGCCCATCGTCGCGCTCCGCCGACCGCGCACCGCCATCGCGCTGTTCTGCGTCGCGGCGTTCCTGCTGCCGCTGCTCGTGCTGCCCGGCCGCGACGAGACGTGGCCCTGGCCGTGGTCGGTGCCCGCGATGCTCGCCCTCGTCCTCTTCGTCGGCGTCGTGACCGTGCGGCACGGCTGGCGCACGGGCATCGTGCCGCTCGCCATCAGCATCATCGGATCGCTCGTCGCGCCGCTGCTGCTGCCCGACGCGGCCTCGGCCGCGGCCGCCGGCGCCGACCTCATCGTGACGGCATCCATCGCGGTGATCGCGTTCGCCGTCGCGGTGCTGCTGGGTGGGCGCATCCGCGTCGGCGAGCAGCTCGGCGCGGCGCGCGAGCTGACGGCGCTCGAGCAGTCGCGCCGCGTGCAGCTCGAGGAGCGCACCCGCATCGCGCGCGAGCTGCACGACGTGGTCGCGCACAGCATGTCGCTCATCCAGGTGCGCTCCTCGACCGCCCGCTACCGCATCCCGGATCTGCCGGCGGATGCCGTGGCCGAGCTGGACGAGATCGCCGCGACCGCGCGGGCCTCGCTCACCGAGATGCGGCGGCTGCTGGGCGTGCTGCGCACCGAGGGCGACGATCCGCAGCTCGTTCCGCAGCAGGGCATCGCCGACATCCCCGCGCTCGCCGAGGGCACCCGCCGCGCCGGCGCCACAGTCGAGCTCGCGATCGCCGAGCCCGTGCCCGACCTGCCGCCCAGCGTGCAGATCGCCGCGTTCCGCATCGTGCAGGAGGCGCTGAGCAACGCGGTGCGGCACGCGCGAGGCGCGCCGATCTCGGTGGCGATCGGCCTGCAGGACGACGATCTGCTGATCCGCGTGACCAACGCCCGGCCGCCCGAGCCGGCGCCGCCCGCCCCGGGCGGCGGCCACGGCCTGCGCGGCATGCGCGAGCGCGTCGCGCTGCTCGGCGGCCGCCTGACCGCCGGGCCCGACGACGAGGGCGGCTGGTCCGTCACCGCCGCGCTGCCGCTGCCCGAGGAGGAGAGCCGATGACCATCACGGTGCTGATCGCCGACGACCAGGCGATGGTGCGCGCCGGCTTCGCCGCGCTGCTCGATGCGCACGAGGGCATCCGCGTCGCGGGCCAGGCGGCGAACGGCGAGGAGGCCGTGGCGATGGCGGCGCGCCTGGAGCCCGACGTCATCCTCATGGACGTGCGCATGCCGCAGCTCGACGGCATCGGCGCGACCCGACGCATCCTCGCCCCCGACTCCCCCGCGACGCGCGCGCCGCGCATCCTCATGCTCACGACCTTCGACATCGACGACTACGTCTACGACGCGCTGCAGGCGGGCGCGAGCGGCTTCCTGCTCAAGGACGCGCTGCCGGAGGAGCTCGTGCACGCCGTGCGCGTCATCGCGGCCGGCGACGCGCTGCTCTCGCCGAGCATCACCCGGCGGATGATCGCGCAGTTCGCCGCGCAGAAGCCGCGGGCGCCGCGCGCGGCCGCGGCGCTGGGCGCGCTGACCGAGCGGGAGCGCGAGGTGCTCGTGCTGCTCGGCCAGGGCAGGTCGAACAGCGAGATCGCGGATGCGCTGTTCATCGCCGAGCAGACCGTCAAGACGCACGTCGGCAAGGTGCTCGGCAAGATCGGCGCGCGCGATCGCGTCCAGGCGGTGATCTTCGCCTACGACGCCGGCCTGGCCGAGCCCGCGCACTGAGAACCGTTTCTAACGGACACGATCATTGACGAAAGAACGCCGGGGGTGTTCAATCGGAGCAACAGCGGGTCTCGAAGAAGGGCCACCGACCATGAGCATCGTCATCATCGGCGCAGGACTGGCGGGCGCCACCGCCGCCACCGAGTTGCGCGCGCAGGGCTACGACGGCGAGATCGTGCTCGTCGGCGCCGAGCCCACGCCGCCCTACGAGCGCCCGCCGCTGTCGAAGGGCTACCTGCTGGGCAACGACCCGTTCGACAAGGCCCTCGTGCACGAGCAACCCTGGTACGCCGAGCACGACATCGACCTGCGGCTCGGCACGCGCGCGACCGCGATCGACCGCGAGCGCCGCACCGTCACACTCGAGCCGCTCGACGGCAGCGCCGCCACCGAGCTCCCCTACGACCAGCTGCTGCTCGCGACCGGCGCGAGCTCCCGCCAGCTCGACATGGGGCCCGACGTCGGCCCGTTCATGACGCTGCGCTCGGTCGAGGACAGCACGCGCCTCAAGGAGGCCTTCCAGCCGGGCACGAAGGTCGCGATCGTCGGCGCCGGCTGGATCGGCCTCGAGGTCGCCGCCGCCGCGCGCGAGGCGGGCAGCGAGGTGACGATGTTCGAGACGGCCGCCCTGCCGCTCGAGCGCGTACTCGGGCCCGAGGTCGCGACGGTGTTCGCCGAGCTGCACCGCGGCCACGGCGTCGACCTGCGCCTGAGCACCCAGGTCACGCCCGAGGATCTCGCGGGCGCCGACGTGCGCATCGCCGCGATCGGCGTCATGCCCGACGTCGAGCTCGCCGAGGCCGCCGGGCTCGGCATCGCCGGCCGCGAGCAGGGCGGTGGCGTGCTCGTCGACGCGAGCCTGCGCACCGACGACCCGCGCATCTTCGCCATCGGCGACATCGCCAACCACGACCACCCCGTGCTCGGCCGCCGCATCCGCGTCGAGCACTGGGACACCGCGATCGAGCAGGGCAAGGCCGTCGCCCGCACGCTCGCCGGCACCGACACGCCCTACGAGCGCCTGCCCTACTTCTTCACCGACCAGTACGACCTCGGCATGGAGTACGTCGGCAGCGTCGGGCCCGACGGCTACGACTGCGTCGACATCGAGGGATCGATGGATGTCCTGGCCGGCGACGCGTTCCGGGCCTTCTGGGTGCGGGGCGGCCGGGTGGTCGCCGCGATGCACGCGAACGACTGGGATGCCTCCGACGCGATCCGCGAGAGCATCGGCACCGAGCGAGACGGCACCGAGCGAGACGGCGCCGAACAAGCCGGCACCGAGCAAGCCGGCACCGAGCGCGCCGGCGAGCGCGAGCCGGCAGGCAGCGCCGGGACCGCCGGATGAGCATCCAGCGCATCGGCCGACGCGACTTCGACTTCGACCGGCAGGTCGCGGTCATGGCGGTCGTCAACCGCACGCCCGACTCGTTCTTCGACCGCGGCGCCACGTTCGCGCTCGAGCGAGCGGTCGAGCACGCGCTGCGCGCGGTCGAGCTCGGCGCCGACTGGATCGACATCGGCGGCGTGCCCTTCGGCCGCGGGCCGGAGGTGACGACCGAGGCGGAGATCGATCGCGTCGTGCCGGTGATCGAGGCGGTGCTCGCCGCGCGCGACGACGTCGTCATCTCGGTCGACACGAACAAGGCGGCCGTCGCCGCGGCGGCGATCGCGGCGGGCGCGGCGGTCGTGAACGACACGAGCGGACTCGGCGACCCCGACATGGCGGCCGTGATCGCCGACGGCGACGCGTACGTCGTCATCACGCACAGCGTGGGACCGCCGCGGCAGGAGAAGCCGCCCGCCCGCTTCGACGACGTCGTGGGCGACGTGCGCGCGTTCCTCGAGGAGCGCATCCGTCATGCCGAGGCCGCCGGCATCCGGCGCGAGCGCATCATCATCGACCCCGGCCACGACCTCGACAAGAACACGCTGCACTCGCTCGAGCTCACGCGCAGGCTGGGCGAGCTGCAGTCGCTCGGCCTGCCGCTGCTCGTGGCGGTGTCGAACAAGGACTTCATCGGCGAGTCGATCGACCGTCCGAAGGAGCGCCGGCTGTCGGGCTCGCTCGCGGCGATGACCGCCTGCATCATCGCGGGTGCGCGCATCGTGCGGATGCACGACGTCGAGGCGACGGTGGATGCGGTGCGGATGACCGAGGCGATCCTCGGCCTGCGCGCCCCTGCCCGGCTCGAGCACAACACCCACCCGACGCACAACGTCTGAGCCGTCATGACGATCGACCGCATCTGGCCGGAGCCGGCGAGAGACCTCGACGACGACGCGCTGCTCGAGGCATACGCGTTCCCCGCCGGGCGGCCGTGGCTGCGCATGAACTTCATCGCGAGCCTCGACGGCGCCGCGACGCGCCAGGGGCGTTCCGGCGGGCTCGGCGACGCCGCCGACCGGCGCGTGTTCGAGCTGCTGCGGCGGGAGGCGGATGCGGTGCTGCTCGGAGCCGGCACGGCGCGCGTCGAGGGCTACGGCGCCATGCGGCTCGACGACCCGGCCGCCGCCTGGCGCCGCGAGCACGGCCTCGCCCCCCAGCCGGTGTTCGCGCTCGTGAGCCGCAGCCTGCGCCTCGACGCGGCCTCCCCGATCTTCACCGATGCGCCGGTGCGGCCGATCGTCTACACGGTGGCGGATGCGCCTGCCGACCGCCGTCGCGCGCTCGTGGCGGTCGCGCAGGTGGTGGCGGTGGGCGACGCCGAGGCGGAGCCGGCGAGAGACCTCGACGACGACGCGCTGCTCGAGGCATACGCGTTCCCCG
>DASSWM010000146.1:0-4916 GCA_035704865.1 Agrococcus sp. | reverse complement strand
CGGCGCGGGCTCGGACGAGCGAGCGGATGCGCCGGTGCTGCTCTCGGTGGACACTCGGGCCGGGCACGGCATGGGCAAGCCGAAGGACGCCGCGGCGCTCGAGTTCGCCGACCAGCTCGCGTTCGCCGCGCACCACACGGGGCTCGTCGTGGACGGCGCGCCTGCGGAGACGGTCGGCGCCGGCTCGGCGACCGTGCCCGCGTCGGGCGCCGATGGCATGGCCGGGCAGCCGGCATGAGCGAGCTCGAGGGCTGGGAGCAGCGGGTCGCCGCGCTCTGGGAGCGCTTCGACGACGTGTCGCGCGACGAGGCGGTCGCCGCGATGCGCGAGCTCGCCGACGCCTATCCGGGCAGCGACGGCCGAGCGGCGTTCGAGCTCGCCGGCATGTACGACTCGCACGGCTTCGAGCACGAGGCGGAGCGCGAGTACGAGCGGGCGCTCGAGCTCGGCCTGCCGCCCGAGCAGCACGCGCAGCTGGCCGTGCAGTACGGCTCGACGCTGCGCAACACCGGCCGTGTCGACTTGAGCGTCGCGGTGCTCGAGGCCGCGCCGACGCATCCGTCGACCGGGTCGGCGCCGCGCGTGTTCCTCGCGCTCGCGCTGCACTCGGCCGGCCGGCACGACGAGGCGATGCGCGTCGTCGTCGAGGCCATCGAGCCGACGCTGCCGCGCTACAACCGCTCGGTGCGGGCGTATGCGGCGGCGCTCACGGAGCCGGCCTCGGGCTGAGGCTGCCGGTCAGGCGGCCGGCGCAGAGCCTGCTGCCGTTCGGCGGCGAGCGCGGGGCCCACTGCCGTTCGGCGGCGAGCGCTGGGCCGGCTGCCGGTCAGCCGGCCAGCGCCGCCGCCAGCTCGCGGTGCAGGTCGAGCAGCGGCGCGGTGCGCTCGGCTGGTCCGCGGCCGAAGCCGCACTCGGTCGCGATGCCGAACGCCGGCACCGCAGTGCGCGCTGCCGTCGCGCGCCGCAGCCCGCCCTCGACGCCGTCCTCGTGGTGCACGAGGCCGAGGAACGGCTGCGTCGCGCCCCACGCGATGCCCGCGAGCGGAGCGAAGTACGCCGCGTCGTCGCGCTCGATCGGCACGGGCAGGTGGATCCAGTCGACCTGCCGCGGTGCCTCTGCGAGCACGCGCCGCACGACGGCGGCGAGCGTGCCGGCGTCCTCGGGCTGCACGAAGTGGGCTTCCTCGACGTCGCCGTAGCAGAGGTGGAAGCCCTGCTGCACGTCGCCCGGCACCCAGGAGGCGACCTCGACCAGCCGCGCGACGACGCCGTCGAGCGCGTCGCCGTCCCACCACGGCTCGATGATGAAGCCGGGCTTGCGGTCGCGCTCGAGGATCGCGAACTCGACCGCCGCGTCGAACTGGATCGCGAGCCGCTCGTGCGGGATCGCCGCGAGGATCGCGTCGAGCTCCGCCCGCAGCGCGTCGCGGTAGATGGGCTCGAACGCGGCTCGGCTGCCCGGCTCGATGAAGGCGCCGACGATCGCGACGGGCGTCGGCAGCGACACCTGGAAGCGCGTCCCCTCGGCGATCGTGCCCGCCGCCTGCAGCTCGGCGAAGCGCCCGTACGAGTCGATCGCGGCGGCCGCGTAGCCGAGCTCCGGCAGCTGGACGTCACCGGTCACCCGGAACTGCCGCACGTCGAAGGTGTCGCGGATGCGGTAGCCGGGCTCCCCGACGCGCTCGAGGCCGGGCGCCTGGTCGAAGCGCAGCGTCTGGAACTGGATCCAGTAGTAGCGCTCCCCCACCTCGCCGTCGGGGATGCGCGGCACGTTCTCGAGCCGTCCGGCGACGGCGGTGAAGACGGCGGATGCGTCGGGCTGGTTGATGCTGCCGACGAGGTGCGTGGGACACGGGGCGGGGCTGGATGCGCTCATGAGCCCATCATGCGCGCTGTCGGGACCACCGCATCCGACTATGACGGACTATGACAGCGGTGGCCGACGGCGGTCGGCGCGCGGCCCGGCGCCGGAAGGCGCGACGGCTCCTCAGCGCCGCATGATGCGGCGCGCGAGCCAGTTGCCGAGCGCCTGGATGAGCTGCACGACGATCACCACGGCGATGAGCGCCGACCACGTCACGACCTCGTCGAACTGCCGGTAGCCGTAGGTCACGGCCCAGTTGCCGAGGCCCTCGCCGCCGACGAGCCCGGCGACGGCCGACATGTCGACGATCGCGATGACGGCGAACGTGAACCCGAGCACGAGCGGCCCGAGCGTCTCGGGGATGATGACGGTGCGGATGATGCGCCACGGGCTCGCGCCCGTCGCCCGCGCGGCCTCGATGACGCCGGCGGGCAGCGCGACGAGGTTCTGCTCGACGATGCGCGCGATGCCGAACGTCGCCGCGATCGCGATCGCGAAGATCGCGTACTCCGTGCCGATGCCCGAGCCGACCACCGCCCGCCCGATCGGCTGCAGCGCCGCGAGCAGGATGATGAACGGGATCGGGCGGAACGTGTTGACGAGCAGGTTGAGGATCCACCAGACGGCGCTCTGCTGCAGGATGCCGCCGCGCCGTGTGACGTAGAGCCCCGTGCCGATGACGAGCCCGCCGACGCCGCCGAAGACGAGCGCGAGCGCGACCATCCACAGCATGATCGCGGTCTGCTCGGCGAGGTCGGGCAGGATGCCCAGGATGTCGCTCATCGCTGCTCCTCCACCGTCACGCCCGAGCCGATCCCCTGCAGCGCCCACGCGACCGCCTCCGCGTCGCCGCGCACCGCGATCGTGAGCAGCCCGTAGACCCGTCCCTGGATGTCGTCGACGCCGCCGTGCACGAGGTTGAAGTCGACGCCGGCCTTCGCGAGCGCCGAGAACACCCGCGCCTCGCTCACGCCCTCATCGGTGAACGAGATGGTGAAGAAGCGGCCCTCGTGCTGCTCGCGGAGCCGCGCGAGGTCGTCGCCGGCCGGCAGCGCGCGCACGACGGTCTGCACGAAGCGCTTCGCCGTGTCGGTCTGTGGGCACGTGAACACGTCGTAGGTGAGGCCCGTCTCGACGACGCGCCCCGCATCCATCACCGCCACGCGGTCGGCGATGCGCGTGATCACCTCCATCTCATGCGTGATCACGACGATCGTGACGCCGAGCTCGCGGTTGACGCGCGCGAGCAGGTCGAGCACCTCGGCGGTCGTCTCGGGGTCGAGGGCGGATGTGGCTTCGTCGGCGAGCAGGATCTGCGGGTTCGCGGCGAGGGCGCGGGCGATGCCGACGCGCTGCTGCTGCCCGCCGGAGAGCTGCTCCGGGTAGGCGTCGGCGCGGCCGGCGAGGCCGACGAACTCGAGCAGCTCGGCGACGCGGCGCTGCCGCTCGGCCCTGCCGACGCCCGTGACCTCGAGCGGGTAGGCGACGTTACCCGCGACGGTGCGCGAGGTGAGCAGGTTGAAGCGCTGGAAGATCATGCCGATGCGCGTCTGCTGCTCGCGCAGGCGACGGCCGCGCAGCTCGCTGATCGGCACGTCGCCGATCGTGATGGCGCCGTCCGAGACGGGCTCGAGCTGGTTGATGAGCCGCACGAGCGTCGACTTGCCGGCGCCGGAGTAGCCGATGATGCCGAAGATCTCGCCCCGCTCGATCTCGAGCGAGACGTCGTCGACGGCGACGATCTCCTCCCCGCCGCGCTTCGCGGGCGGGAACCGCTTCGACACCCGGTCGATCACGATGTGCTGCGCCATGGGTCCTCCTCCATCCGTCTCAGTCGGTCGACACGCTGATGGGCACGGGCGGACCCGTGCCCATCGCGCTGCGGATCACTGCTGCTGCAGCGCCTCCTGCACGGCTGCGAGGCTCGCCTGCAGCTCGTCCTTCGGGGTCTGGACGAACAGGCCGGTGCCGCCGGAGGACTCGAGCGCGCCCGCCTGCACCTCCTCGTTCGTCTGGTAGATCTCGACCAGGCGGTTCAGCACCTCGTCGTCGGCGTTCTCCGCCGTGGTGGCGAAGACGTTGATGTAGGGCTGCGCGGCGGGGTCGGCCGGGTCGTCCTGCGCGATCGCGTCGGCGGGGTCGATGCCGGCGTCGGTGAGGAAGTCGTTGTTGATGATCGCGGCGGCGACATCCGGCAGCGACGTGGCGGTGATGGCCGCATCGACGGCGCTCACGGTGACGCGCGACTCCTCCTCGATCACGTCGTCGACGGTCGAGTAGGGGCTGCCGCCGCCCTCGAGGGCGATGAGCCCCGCCGACTGCAGCACGAGCAGGCCGCGCGCCTGGTTCGTGTCGTCGTTCGGCACGATGACCTCGGCGCCGTCGGGGATGTCGTCGGTCGACTCGTACTGCTGCGAGTAGAGGCCGATCGGGTACGTCGCGGTCGAGCCGATGGGCTGCAGGTCATCGCCCGCCTGCACGTTGTAGTTGGCGAGGTAGATGATGTGCTGGAACTGGTTGATGTCGAGCTCGCCCTCGCTCGTGGCGGGGTTCGGCTGGTTGTAGTCGGTGAAGTCGACGATCTCGATCTGGATGCCCTCGGCCTCGACGGCCTCCTCGTAGGCGGTCCAGTACGGCTCGGCCGCGCCGACGACGCCCAGCTGCACGGGGTTCTCGGCCGAGCCGAGCGCGGCCTCCTCGGTGCCTGCGGCTGCGCTGCAGCCCACGAGGGCGACGGAGAGTCCGAATGCGCCCACGAGGGCTGCGGTACGGGTGGTGCGGATCGACATGGGTGGCTCCTTCAGTGCTGCCGGGATACCCATCACGCTAGGAATCCGACGGCCGCAGAGCGCAATCGCGCTGTCACGGAAGGTCACATGAGGCGAAGCGCGGCACCGAAGGCCGCGTGGTGCGCATGTCGCGCTCGCGCGTCAGACGCTCGGCCGGCGGCGCTCACATGAGGCGCAGCGCGGCGACGACGGCCGCGAGCGCGTGCCCGACCAGCAGCCACGGCCCGAACGCGACCGTGCGGCGGCCCAGCGCCAGCGCGACC
>DASSWM010000145.1:0-5825 GCA_035704865.1 Agrococcus sp. | reverse complement strand
AAGCGGCCAGGCATGTACATCGGCTCCACCGACAGCCGCGGGCTGATCCACTGCCTGTGGGAGATCATCGACAACTCCGTCGACGAGGCGCTCGGCGGCCACGGCGACGACATCGTGGTCGTGCTGCACGCCGACGGCTCCGTCGAGGTGCGCGACCGCGCGCGCGGCCTGCCGATCGACGTCGAGCCCCGCACGGGCCTGACCGGCGTCGAGGTGATCTTCACGAAGCTGCACGCCGGCGGCAAGTTCGGCGGCGGCGCCTACAAGTCCTCCGGCGGCCTCCACGGCGTCGGCGCATCCGTCGTCAACGCGCTCTCCGAGCGGCTCGACGTCGAGGTCGACCGCGATGGCGCGACCTGGGCGATGTCGTTCCACCGCGGCGAGCCGGGGGAGTTCCTCGACGAGGGCGAGCCCTCGCCGGATGCGACGTTCCTGCCGTTCGTGGATGCGTCGAGGCTGCGCAAGGTGGGCAAGGTCAAGAAGGGCGTGACCGGCACCCGCGTGCGCTACTGGGCCGACCCGCAGGTGTTCACGAAGGGCGCCGAGTTCCTCGCCGACGAGCTGTCCCGGCGCGCGCGCCAGACGGCGTTCCTCGTCCCGGGCCTCGCGATCGAGATCATCGACGAGCGCGGCGACGAGCGCGTCGTGCACGACTTCAAGTACGACGGCGGCATCAGCGAGTTCGCCGAGTACCTCGCGCCCGACCCGGCGCTGACGGGCACGTGGCGGCTGACGGGCGAGGGCGACTTCCAGGAGACCATCCCGGTGCTCGACGAGGAGACCGGGCACATGGTCACCCGCGAGGTCGACCGCACGTGCGAGGTCGACATCGCGCTGCGCTGGGGCACGGGCTACGACACGATCGTGCAGACGTTCGTGAACATCATCGCCACGCCCAAGGGCGGATCGCACCTGGCCGGGTTCGAGCAGTCGCTGCTCAAGCTCATCCGCGATCAGGTGGCGGCGAACGCGCGCAAGCTCAAGGTCGGCAGCGACAAGGTCGAGAAGGACGACGCGCTCGCGGGCCTCACCGCGGTCGTGACCGTGCGGCTGCCGGAGCCGCAGTTCGAGGGCCAGACGAAGGAGGTGCTCGGCACGCCCGCCGTGCGCCAGATCGTCTCGCAGGTCGTCGCGCGCGAGCTCGGCGACATCCTGAAGTCCTCCAAGCGCGATGAGAAGGCGCAGGCCGCGCAGCTGCTCGAGAAGGTCGTGAGCGAGATGAAGGCGCGCATCTCGGCGCGCTCGCTCAAGGAGACGGCGCGCCGCAAGAGCGCGCTCGAGTCCTCCTCGCTGCCGGTGAAGCTCGTCGACTGCCGCTCGAACGACGTCGCGCAGACCGAGCTGTTCATCGTCGAGGGCGACAGCGCGCTCGGCACCGCCAAGCCCGCACGCGACAGCGAGTTCCAGGCGATCCTGCCCATCCGCGGCAAGATCCTGAACGTGCAGAAGGCGTCGATCGCCGACATGCTCTCCAACGCCGAGTGCGCGGCGATCATCCAGTCGATCGGCGCCGGCTCCGGCCGCTCGTTCGACCTCAGCCAGGCGCGCTACGGCAAGGTCATCATGCTCTCCGACGCCGATGTCGACGGCGCCCACATCCGCACCCTGCTGCTGACGCTCATCCACCGCTACATGCGGCCCCTCATCGAGGAGGGACGCGTCTTCGCAGCGGTGCCGCCGCTGCACCGCGTGCTCGTCAAGCACCGCGGCAAGCCCGACGAGGCGGTCTACACCTACTCGGATGCCGAGCTGCACCGCACGCTCGCGCGGCTGAAGAAGGCCGGCAAGTCGTGGCACGAGCCGCCGCAGCGCTACAAGGGCCTGGGCGAGATGGACGCCGATCAGCTCGCCGAGACGACGATGGACCGCACGCGGCGCACGCTGCGACGCGTGACGATCGGCGACGCCGAGCGCGCGACCGAGATCTTCGAGCTGCTCATGGGCAACGACGTGGCGCCGCGCCGCGAGCTCATCGTCACCTCGCAGGTCGACCGGGAGCGCATCGACGCCTGAGCGGTCGAGCCAGCCGCGCCGCAGCCGGCCGCCCCCGCCGCTCGCTCCCGCCGTCGACTCCCGCCGCTCGCTCCCGCTGGCCGGGGGAGTCAGCGCTCGCGGAAGAACGCGGCGAGCGCTGCGGCGAGCTCACTGGGCGCCTCCTCGGCCATGTGGTGGCCGGAGTCGATGCCGTGCCCGCGCACGTCCGACGCCCAATCGCGCCAGATCTTCAGCGGGTCGCCGTAGAGCGCGTCCAGATCGTCGCGCAGCGACCACAGCACGAGCGCGGGCATGTCGAGCCTGCGGCCCGCCGCACGGTCGGCGACGTCGAGGGTGCGCTCGACGAAGCCGTCGAACATGCGGCGAGCGCTCAGTCGCTCGGGTGCGCGCCGACCGCGCCGAGGCGCGAGCCGATCGCGCCGATGGCGCCGTCGATCGCGACGCCCGAGCCGGCGCGCGCGGCACCGCCGGGGGGTAGCTGCCGCTGCGAGCCGTCGGCCCCGACCGCCATCGGCGACGGGCCCGCCCACGCGAGCGCGATGCCCACCTCGCCCTTCAGCAGCCGGTGCGCCTGCACGCCGCCCGTGCCGCGGCCCTTGGGCGGGAACTCCGTCAGCGCCGAGACCTTCACGCGCGGCTCGTCCAGGCCCGCGAGCGTCTCCGCCGCCTCGGTCACCGTGACGACCTCGGCGCCATCGTGGACGGCGCCCGCGAACCGCACCGACGCATCCGCCTTGAGCCCGATGCCCTTCATCCCGCCGGCGCCGGGACCCTGCGGGTTGACGGTCGCGGCGGCGAAGCGCAGCAGCTGCGCGTCGCTCGTGATGAGCACGATCCAGGCGTCGTCGGGCGCCGGCGCGACGCCCACGACGCGGTCGCCGGCCTTGAGGCCGATGAGCGCCTCGCGGTCGCGATCGCGCAGCTCGGTGGGCCTGACGCGCTTGACGATGCCGTTCGCGGTGGCGACGAGCCACGGCACGGCATCGCCCTGCGCCGGCTGGGAGAGGTCGATGAGCGCGACCGGCTCCTCGCCGCGCTCGAACGCGCCGAGCTCCTTCACCTTGATGCCGGCGGTGAGGCCGACGGATGCGGGCGGCACCGAGGGCAGGTCGGCGGGCGTCAGGCGCAGCACGGCACCCGTCGAGGTGACGAGGCCGAAGGCGCCGCGCGTCGTGGTCTCGATCGTCGAGCGGATGGCGTCGTGCCGGCTGCGGCGCGCGGGCACCGGGATGGGCTCGTCGCCGTCGACGCGCACGACGCGGCCGGTGGCAGACAGGAGCACGCGCGTGGGCGCATCGGCGATCTCGAGGCTCGCGGCGAGCTTCGCCGCCGCGGCGCGGCCCGTCGTCGTCTGCTGCCCGTTCGCCTCCGTCAGCAGCGTGCGGCGCGGCGTGCCGAAGCGCTCGGCGACCTCGTCGAGCTCGTCGGCGACGACCTCGTGCAGCGCGGCCTCGGAGCCCAGGATGCGCTCGAGCTCGGCGATCTGCGCCTTGAGCTCGTCGCGCTCGGCCTCGAGCTCGATGCGGCTGAACTTCGTCAGCCGCCGCAGCCGCAGCTCGAGGATGTACTCGGCCTGCGCCTCGGAGAGGTCGAAGATCTCCTGCAGCCGGCCGCGCGCCTGCTCGCCGTCGTCGGAGGAGCGGATGACCTGGATGACCTCGTCGATGTCGAGGATCGCGATGAGCAGGCCCTCGACGAGGTGCAGCCGGTCGCGCTTCCGCGCGAGCCGGAACTCGCTGCGGCGGCGCACGACGCTCACGCGGTGGCCGAGGTAGACGCGCAGCAGGTCCTTGAGGCCCAGCGTCTCGGGCTTGCCGTCGACGAGCGCGACGTTGTTGATCGAGAAGCCGTCCTCGAGCGGCGTGAAGCGGTAGAGCTGCTGCAGCACGGCCTCGGGGTCGAAGCCCGTCTTGATGCCGATCACGAGCCGCAGGCCGTGCTTGCGGTCGGTGAGGTCCTGCACGTCGGAGAGGCCCTGCAGCTTCTTCGACTGCACGCCGTCCTTGATCTTCTCGATCACGCGCTCGGGGCCCACCTGGTACGGCAGCTCGGTGACGACGATCTGGGTCTTGCGGCCCGCGCGCTCGATCGACGAGCGGGCGCGGGTCTTGAACGCGCCGCGGCCGCCCTCGTACGCATCCCGGATGCCGTCGAGGCCCACGATGACGCCGCCGCCGGGCAGGTCGGGGCCGGGCACGTGGCGCATGAGGTCGGTGGTGGATGCGTCGGGGTGCGCGAGCAGGTGCTTGGCGGCCTGCACGACCTCGACGAGGTTGTGGGGCGCCATGTTCGTCGCCATGCCGACGGCGATGCCGCTCGCGCCGTTGACGAGCAGATTCGGGTAGGAGGCGGGCAGCACGTCGGGCTGCTGGTACGAGTTGTCGTAGTTCGGGACGAAGTCGACGACGTCCTCGTCGAGGCCCTCGGTGAGGGAGAGCCCCGCGGCCGCCAGGCGCGCCTCGGTGTAGCGGGCGGCGGCGGGGCCGTCGTCGAGCGAGCCGAAGTTGCCGTGCCCGTCGATGAGCGGCAGCCGCAGGCTGAAGCCCTGCGCGAGCCGCACGAGCGCGTCGTAGATGGCGGTGTCGCCGTGCGGGTGCAGCTTGCCCATCACGTCGCCGACGACGCGCGCGCTCTTCACGTGCCCCTTGTCGGGGCGCAGGCCCATCTCGGACATCTGGAAGAGGATGCGGCGCTGCACGGGCTTGAGCCCGTCGCGCGCGTCCGGGAGCGCGCGGGCGTAGATGACCGAGTAGGCGTACTCGAGGAAGGAGTCCTGCATCTCGGCAGCGACGTCGATGTCGTCGATGCGCTCTGCGGTCGCGGCGCTTCCGGTGTCTGGTGCGGGTGTGGCAGTCATAGGCTGACGGAATGCTACCGACCAGGGCGCCCGGATCCCGGAGCCTTGCCGACGTTCTGCGCAGCTCGTCGCTCGCGATGCGCGGCGAGCAGAACGCGCTCGGCCTGCCGCCCGTGCGCAGCGCGGTCGTGCTGCTCGTCGACGGGCTCGGCTCCGCGCAGCTCGGCCAGCGCGCCGGGCACGCGCGCACGCTCGCGACGGCGCCCGGCGGCTCGCTCGACGCGGGCTTCCCCTCGACGACCGCGGTCGCCCTCGCGTCGCTCGCCACGGGCGCGCTCGCGGGCGAGCACGGCATCGTCGGCTACGACGCGCTCGTGCCCGGCGCCGGCGTGCGCAACCAGCTGCGCGACTGGGGCGGGCCGATGGACCCCGCGCGCTGGCAGCGCGTGCCCACCCTGTTCGAGTCGACCCCGTCGGTCGCGGTCGGCGAGCCCAAGCACGCCGGCGGCGGCTTCACGGCGGCGGTGCTGCGGGGCGCCGAGTTCCGCGGCGGCCGCACCCTCGCCGAGCGCTTCCAGCTCGCGCGGGAGGCTGCCCGCGATCAGTTGCTCGTCTACCTCTACGTGCCGGAGCTCGACCGCATCGGCCACGAGCACGGCTGGCAGAGCGATGCCTGGGTCGACGCGCTCGAGCGGCTCGACGGGCAGATCGGCGAGCTCGCCGCCTCGCTGCCGCGCCAGTCGGGCCTCGTCGTCACGGCCGATCACGGCATGGTCGACGTCGACGCATCCGGTCACCTCATCGCACCGCCGGAGCTGCTCGAGCCGGTCGCGCACGTCGCTGGCGAGCCGCGCTGCCTGCAGCTGCACCTGGCCGCGGGCGCGGCTGCCGAGGGGATGACCGCGGATGCGCTGGCGGACGCCTGGCGCGCATGGCTCGGGGACGCCGCGTGGGTCGCGACGCGGCAGGAGGTGGCCGACGCGGGCTGGCTGGGCGCGGTGCACCCCGAGGTCGCGCCGCGGCTGGGCGATGT
>DASSWM010000144.1:0-2897 GCA_035704865.1 Agrococcus sp. | reverse complement strand
GGCTGGCCGAGCTCGGCGCGCCCCAGCCCGACTGGGCGCCGGTGGACGGCGCGGCCGACCTCGAGCAGTTCCTCGCCGACCACGGCGGCGTCGCTGTCGTGAAGACGGCGACGGGCGGCTACGACGGCAAGGGCGTGCGGGTCGTGCGCTCGGTCGAGGACGCCGCCGACTGGCTCGACGGCGCCGCCGCGGGCGGCCCGCGGCTGCTCGTCGAGGAGCTCGTGCGGTTCCGCCGCGAGCTCGCGCAGCTCGTCGCCCGCCGGCCCTCCGGCGAGGCGATGGTGTGGCCGCTCGTGCAGACCGTGCAGGAGGGCGGCATCTGCGTCGAGGTGCTCGCGCCCGCGCCGCACGCCTCGAGCATCCAGCCCGTCGTCGACGACGTCGCGCGGCGCATCGCCGACGGCATCGGCGTGACGGGCGTGCTCGCCATCGAGATGTTCGAGACGAGCGACGGGCGCGTGCTCGTGAACGAGCTCGCGATGCGGCCGCACAACTCCGGCCACTGGACGATCGACGGCTCGATCACGAGCCAGTTCGAGCAGCACCTGCGGGCGGTGCTCGACCTGCCGCTCGGCTCGACCGCGATCCTCGCGCCCGCGAGCGTCATGGTGAACGTGATCGGCGGCCCCGCGTCGGGGTCGATGACCGATCGGTACGCGACGGCGCTCGCGGCCCATCCCGACGTGAAGGTGCACTCGTACGCGAAGTCGGCGCGGCCGGGCCGCAAGGTCGGGCACGTCACCGCGATCGGCGACGACATGGACGAGGTCGCCTACCGCGCCCGCGCCGCCGCGGCGCAATTCGACGCCTGAGCGGGCTCGGCGAGGCGCGGACGTCGAGGCGCGCGAGCCCGCGTACCCTGGACATCATGCCAGCGCACGTCAGCATCATCATGGGATCCGACTCCGACTGGCGGGTCATGGAGGCGGCGAGGACCGTGCTCGATGAGCTCGGCGTCGCCTCGGAGGTCGACGTCGTGTCGGCCCACCGCACGCCGCAGAAGATGGTCGAGTTCGCGCGCGGCGCCGCCGACCGCGGCGTGCGCGTCATCATCGCGGGCGCAGGCGGAGCCGCCCACCTGCCGGGCATGGTCGCGTCGATGACGCGGCTGCCCGTCATCGGCGTGCCGGTGCCGCTCGCGACGCTCGACGGGCTCGACAGCCTGCTCTCGATCGTGCAGATGCCCGCCGGGATCCCGGTCGCCACCGTCTCGATCGGCGGCGCCCGCAACGCCGGCATCCTCGCCGCGCGCATCCTCGGCGCGTTCGACCCCGAGCTCGCCGCGCGGCTCGACGCGTTCGCGGCCGAGCTCGAGCGCCAGGTCGACGACAAGGCCCAGGCGCTGCGCGACCGCGTGAGCACGGGAGCCGCCTCGGGCCCGAGCGCATGACGCTGCTGGAGACCGGCACCCCGATCCGCACCCCGGACGCGCGACAGCCGGAGGTGATGCAGCGGCGCGGCTGGTGGCTCGTCGCGCTCGGCTTCCTCCTGCCCGGCAGCGCGCAGGTGCTCGCCGGCAACCGCAGGCTCGGCCGCATCGGCCTCTCCGCGACCATCGTGCTGCTCGTGCTGCTCGCGATCGCCGCGATCCTCTGGTTCGCGTGGCGCACCGCGCTGCTGACGATCATCGGCAACTCCATCGGGCTGCTGGTCGTCGAGGTGCTGCTCGTCGCCTACGCCGTGCTCTGGCTCGTGCTCGGGTTCGACACGCTGCGGCTCGCGCGCCTGCCGAAGGTGCAGGGCAGGGCGCGCGCCGGCATCGCGATCGTCTCGATCCTCGCGACCGTGGCGCCCGCGGCGCTCGCGGGCTACGGAGCCAGCGTCGTCGACGCCACGCGCGGCCTCGTGGGCAACGTCTTCGACTTCGCGCGCCCCGCCGTCGAGCCGATCGACGGGCGGTACACGTTCCTGCTGCTCGGCGGCGACGCGGGCGACGACCGCGTCGGCCTGCGCGCCGACTCCATGACGGTCGTGACCGTCAACGCCGAGACCGGCGCGGCGACGATGATCGGCGTGCCCCGCAACCTGCGCAACGCGCCCTTCTCCGCGGGCTCGCCCATGTGGGAGCACTGGCCCAACGGCTTCAACTGCGAGACGAGCGACTGCCTGCTCAACGGCACCTACACCTACGGCGAGGCGAACCCGGAGCTCTACCCCGACGCATCCGCCAACGGCTCGAGCCCAGGCATCGAGGCGACGCGCGACGCCGTCGAGGGCGTCACCGGCCTCGAGCTGCAGTTCTTCGTGCTCGTCGACATGCACGGCTTCGAGGACCTCGTGAACGCGCTCGGCGGCCTCGAGCTCGAGGTCACCGAGCGGGTGCCGATCGCGATCGAGGGCGAGCCCGTGCGCGAGTGGATCGAGCCCGGCACGCAGACGCTCGACGGGCACGACGCGCTCTGGTACGCGCGCAGCCGCGCGGGCTCCAGCGACTACGCGCGCATGGAGCGGCAGCGGCAGGTGCAGGAGGCGATCATCCGCCAGTTCACGCCGCAGACGCTGCTGACGAAGTACACGCAGCTCGCGCAGGCGGGGCAGGACATGGTGCAGTCGGACGTGCCGCAGTCGATGATCGGCTCACTCTCGGAGCTCGCGCTGCAGACGCGGCAGCTGCCGATCACCAACCTCGAGCTCGTGCCGCCCGCGGTCGACACGGGCGATCCCGACTACGAGGAGATCCACGCGATGGTGCAGCAGGCGCTCGCGGAGGCGGACGCGATCGTGCCGCCGACCGGGACGCCGGAGCCGTAGGCCCGCTAGAGCTCGGCGTGCAGCCGCCACACCTGGCCGGCCGCGGCCTCCCAGGTGAAGGCGCGCGCACGATCCTGCGCGTGCAGGCGCAGCCGCGTGCGCTCGGCCTCGTCCTCGAGCAGGCGCGCGAGGGCGCCGGCGAGCTC
>DASSWM010000143.1:0-5313 GCA_035704865.1 Agrococcus sp. | reverse complement strand
GGAGCGGGCGGGCTGGCCGGAGCGGCCTGCGCCGCCCTGGCCACCGCGACCGCGGCCGCCTCCGGCACCGGCGCCGGCACCGCTGCCGGCACCGCCGCCCTGCTTCACCTCGGGGCGACCCGAGCGGTCCTTGCGGGGACGCTCGGCGCGTGCCGAGCCGGCACCGGCGCCGTGGGCGCCCGAGCCTGCCAGGCCGTCGCGAGCCGGGCCGCGACCGCGGCCTCGGCCGCTGCCGCCGCGCGAGCGACCGGCGCCCTGCGGCTGCTGGATCTCGTTGCCCGAGCCGGGGCCGCCGGGAACCGGGGCCACGTGGGGCGCGTACGGCCCGACCAGCGTGTCCACCGCATCCGACGATGCCGTGACGATCTGCGGCTGCACCGTGATCGCGGCCTTGCGCAGCAGCGTCATGGTGTCGCGGCGCTGCGCGGGCAGCATGACCGTCGCGACGTCGCCCTCCGAGCCCGCGCGCGCCGTGCGGCCCGAGCGGTGCAGGTAGGCCTTGTGCTCCATGGGCGGGTCGACGTGGACCACGAGCTCGACGTTGTCGACGTGCACGCCGCGAGCGGCGACATCCGTCGCCACGAGCACGCGCACGGTGCCGTCGGAGAACTGCGCCAGGTTGCGGTCGCGAGCGTTCTGCGACAGGTTGCCGTGCAGGTCGACGGCGGGGATGCCGGATGCGGTGAGGTGCTTCGCGAGCTTCTTCGCCTGGTGCTTGGTGCGGGTGAAGAGGATGCGGCGGCCCTCGCCCGACGCGAGTCGGCGCACGAGCAGGTTCTTGTCGTCGGGGGCGACCTCGAAGACGTGGTGCGTCATCGCGGCGACGGGCGAGTTGGCCTCGTCGACCGAGTGCATGACCTCGTTGGTGAGGAAGCGCTTGACGAGCTTGTCCACGCCGTTGTCGAGCGTGGCCGAGAACAGCAGGCGCTGGCCCGACTGCGGCGTCTTGTCGAGGATCTTCGTGACGACCGGCAGGAAGCCGAGGTCGGCCATGTGGTCGGCCTCGTCGATGACGGTCATCTCGATCGCGTCGAGCGATGCGATGCCCTGCTTCATGAGGTCCTCGAGGCGGCCGGGGCAGGCCACGACGATGTCGACGCCGTTGCGCAGCGCCGTCTCCTGCGGGCGCTGCGAGACGCCGCCGAAGATGGTCGTGACCGTGAGGCCGGCAGCCTTGGCGAGCGGCGCGATCTCGGTCGCGATCTGGGTGGCGAGCTCACGCGTCGGCGCGAGCACGAGGCCCAGCGGCAGGCCCTTGCGGCGGCCGCCGCCGGCGAGCTCGCCGGAGAGGCGCGCGACGAGCGGGATCGAGAACGCGAGCGTCTTGCCCGAGCCGGTCTTGCCGCGGCCGAGCACGTCGCGACCCGCGAGCGTGTCGGGCAGCGTGTCTGCCTGGATGGGGAACGGGCGCTCGCGATCCATGCCCTTGAGGGCGGTGACGAGCTTGGCGGGAACGCCGAGCTCGGCGAAGGTCGTGGTGGCCTCGTCGGTGGTGGCCTGGTCGGCCGTGATGATGTCGGTCAAGGTTGCTCTTTCTGTGAGCGTGCGCGCGCATCCGGTTCCGCACACTCGTGCGGGCGGGTCATTCCTGACCACGGGATGGGGTGGATGCGTCGACGCAGTTCGGCGAGCGCGGCGGTGGCCGCGATCGTTCGCCGTGGAAGGTTCATCGACACCCGAAGACCTCGGGTGGAGAGAGGAGCGTTCAACGACGCAGGCGAGCTGGCTTCAACGCCCTGCTCGCACAGTGCCCCCAGTCTAGCAGGAGGGGTCTGACATCACCTAGCGATCGGTCGCGACCGGGCCGCTCAGGCGGAGGGGCTACGGTCGGCGGCGACGGAAAGGCGAGACCTCATGGCTGCAGCTTCGACCCCCGACGACACGGCGCTCCTGCGCGACGACACGCTCGCGTTCCTCGCGAAGGGCTACGACTTCGGCCGCCACATCTGGCGCCGCGCGCGGGGCTCGGCCGCGCGGGCGGTGCCGCTGCGGCTGCTCGGCGGCGACTCGCTGCTCGTGCGCGGCGCCGAGGGCGTCGCGCTCTTCTACGACGGGGAGCGGATGCGTCGGCACGGCGCGATGCCCGCGTTCATCCAGGAGACGCTGTTCGGGCACGGCTCGGTGCACTCGCTCGACGGCGCGGAGCACCACCACCGCAAGTCGACGTTCATGGATGTCGCGTACGAGGACGCGCAGGTGGCCCGGCTGCTGCCCCACCTCGAGCGCGAGTGGCGGTCGGAGCTCGACGCGTGGGTCGCGGGCGGCGAGCGCTCCGCGTACGACGCGGCGGTCGGCGCGATCGGCCGCGCGATGATGCGCTGGGCCGGGATCCCCGGCACGGCGGACGCGAAGACCCGCTGGGCCGCGCGCCAGGCGCAGATCGTCGACGGCTTCGGCGTGCCCTACTCGCCCGAGTTCCTGCTCGCGGCGGCCAACCGCTGGTGGTCGGATCGCCACGCGCGCGAGCTCGTCGAGGCGGTGCGCGCCGGCACGCTCGAGTCCGCGCCGGGCACGGCGCTGCACGCGTGGGCCTGGCATCGCGACCCGGAGGGCGAGCTGCTCGACGCGAAGCTCGCGGGCATCGAGCTGCAGAACTCCTTCCGCCCAGCCATCGCGGTCTCCCGCTTCGTCGCCTTCGCGGCGAAGGAGCTGCACGACCGGCCCGAGTGGCGCGCGCGCATCGCGGCCGAGACCGCCGAGCGCGGCCGGCTCACGGAGGGCCCGCTCGCGACCGCCTTCGCGCAGGAGGTGCGCCGCACGGCGCCGTTCGTGCCGCTGCTGCCCGCGCAGGCGAAGGTCGACATCGAGCTCGACGGCGAGCGGGCGCGCGCCGGCGACCGCGTGCTCATCGACATCCTCGGCACGAACACCGACGTCGAGTCGTGGGAGCGCGCGGGCGAGTTCGACCCCGAGCGCTTCGTCGGCCGCGACGACTGGGAGTCCATCCCGGCGTTCATCCCGCACGGGGGCGGCGACCCGGCCACCGGCCACCGATGCCCGGGCGAGAAGCTCGCGATCGCCGCGCTCGCGGCGGCGGTGGCGGTGCTGAGCGACCCGCGCGTGACGATCCTCGACGAGGGACTGCAGGTGAACCGGCGCCGCCTGCCCACCAAGCCCGCGTCCGGCGGTCTCGTCCGCAGCGCATCCGCCCCGACGAGCGCAGCGAGGTGCCCGTTCCACTGAGGACGGAGCGCACGGGTTCCTCGTCCCGCGCGGTCGACGCATCCTGCCCCTCCGCACAGTGCGCCCGCACCACCTGACTCGGGGCGCGGTCACGGTCGTGCAACGTTCCCGGCTGGCAAGGAGGTGCGGCCGTTAGCGTGGGGCCACGACGAGGAGGTCGCCATGGCCCAGCACACCGACGACCGGCACACCGACGACCGGCGATCGCGAGAGCGCGGCCTCATCATGCACCGCACGGCGCCCGAGGCGGCGCCGATGGTGGTCGGGCACGCGCCCGCGCCGGCCTCCCGGCGCAGCACCGCGATCGGCATCACGATGCTCGTGGTCGGCGTGGCCGCGGTGATCGGTGCGCTCATCGCGCTCGGCGCGCGCATCTTCCCCGCGTTCCGCGCGGTGCGAGACACGGCGCTCGACCCCGCCGCGGTCTTCTTCATGGGCACGTCCGGATCGGTGGGCGAGCTCGTGCTCGTCATCGCGCTCATGGCGCTCGTGCCGATCGGCATCGTGGTCGGCTGGCTCGGCTACCGGCGCCTGACCGACGACGGGCCGTCGCTCGCGGCGATGCACCAGTCGAACTCCCCGAACGCCGTCATCAACGACCTGTCCTCGGGCGGCGGCGGCATGTAGTCGCGTCACCGCCGCTGCAGCGGCGGTGACGGCATCGCGCGTCGGGCCCGCGCTCCCGACGGACGGCTGATCGCGCTCTACCGGGTCGCGGCCGGCGGCAGTAGCCTGAGCTCGCGATGGGGCTGACAGAGGAGCCGACCATGAGCCACGCACGCATCCTCGGCCTGTGGGCCGGCGGCATCCGCACCGGTCGCGCAGCGCGCGCCCGACACGTCGACGATCGCGCCGGCAGCCTCCGCGCGCTCGCGATGCTGCTGGCCGGAGGCACGCTGGCGTTCCTCGCAGGCGCCTGGATCAGCGCGCGGATCGCGGCGACGATCGAGGTCGTGCAGGCGAGCGGCGGCGAGTTCGCGGCCCGCTACTTCCTGGGCGACGGCGCCGCGGTCATCGGCGCGCTCACCGTCTCGATCGGCACCGCGCTGCTGCTGGTCGCGAGCCTCGCGGTCGCGTCGATCGGCTACCTGCGCATCGCCACCCCGGGCCCGTCGCCGCTCATGATCCGGCAGCCGCCGGCCCTGTTCGCACAGCCGCGCGAGGTGCAGCTGAGCATGCAGGGCAAGTACTGACCGATCCGGCTCCGGCAGCTGTCGCCGCCGCGTCGCCTCCGCCGACGGCTACCGCCGCCGCGGCGCGAAGATCCTGCCGCTCACGATGCCGCCCTCGAGCTGCTCGAGCGTGCGACCCCGCGTCTCGGGCACCTGCGTCGCGATGAACGCGAGCGCGAGCGCACCGACGCCAGCGAAGAGGAAGAACGTGCCCGTGATGCCCACGGCATCGATGAGCGACGGGAAGCCGAGCGCGAGCGCGCCGTTCGCGAGCCAGTGCGCGAAGACCGCGATGCCGATGCCGAGCCCGCGCATGTGCAGCGGGAAGATCTCCGACAGGTACACCCACGTCGCGACGTTGAGGAACGTCTGCATCGACCCGACGAACGCGACCACGAGCGCCAGGATGACCCAGGGGCGGATGGGGTGCCCCGGCTCGAGCGCGACAGACGCGACCCCGATGAGCACGTGGCACAGCGTCGTGAGGCTGAAGCCGATGAGCAGCGTCGCACGGCGGTCGACGCGATCCATCATCGCGAGCGCGATGATGCCGCCGACGACCGCGATGACGCCGGGCGCGACGTTGGCGACGAGCGCTGCCTGCTCCGAGAAGCCCGACTCCACGAGCACCGTCTGGCCGTAGTACATGATCGAGTTGATGCCGGTGAGCTGCTGCGCGACGCCGACGCCGATGCCGACGAGCAGGATGCGCCGCAGCCAGCGGCTGCGCAGCACCTCGCGCAGGCCGGTCGCTGCTCGCCGCGCACCGGGTGTCGCGGCTGGGCCTGCGGCAGCGACGGCTCGCTCGGCCGGTGTCGCGACTTCGGGCCGCTCGGCCTGCGAGCGCTCCTCGGCGACGATCCCCTCGACCTCCCGCAGCTCGGCGAGCGCGCGCTCCTCGGAGCGCACCGTGCGCAGCACCGCGAGCGCCTCGTCGTGCCTGCCCTGCTCGGCGAGC
>DASSWM010000142.1:0-2889 GCA_035704865.1 Agrococcus sp. | reverse complement strand
GTGCCCAGCAGCATCGGATACGAGCGCTGCGATCGCAGGCACTCGCGGTCGACGTAGGGCAGGTTGCCGGTGCCGGCAGCCTCGGAATCGCCGATCGCGACGTAGGTCGAGCCGAGGTGCCCGGCGGCCGTGGCGGGAGCGGCTCCCGCGAGCATGAGGCCACCGACGGCCGCGGCCGCGAGGAGGGCGAGGGTGCGACGCTGCATGACTTCCCCTTGTGCATGAGACCGGGGGCCGAGGCACCTCGGAACAGGACTGCTGGTGCAGCTCCTCCGGCACAGCGTCGGGGGAGTGGCGTCAGAGTAACACCGTTACAGCAAGCCGTGGCCGACGATCAGCGCAGGATCCGGTCTGCTCACCTCGTCGGCCGGAACCCCCGCAGCGTGAGCGAGTGCAGCACGACGAACACGCTCGAGAACGCCATCGCCGCGCCCGCGATGAGCGGGCTCAGCAGCCCCGCCATCGCCAGCGGGATCGCGAGCACGTTGTAGGCGAAGGCCCAGAAGAGGTTGCCGCGGATGGTGCGCAGCGTGCGGCGCGAGAGCGCCACCGCGTCGGCGGCGCCCGCGAGGTCGCCGTGCACGAGCGTGATGTCGGCGGCCTGCTGCGCGGCATCGGTGCCCGTGCCCATCGCGAGGCCCAGGTCGGCCGCGGCGAGCGCGGCGGCGTCGTTCACGCCGTCGCCGGCCATCGCGACCTTGGCGCCGCGCGCCTGCTCGGCCATCACGGCGTCGACCTTCTGCGCCGGCGTCACGCCTGCGATCACGCGCGTGATCCCGACCTCGTCGGCCACGGCCCGCGCGGCGCGCTCGTGGTCGCCCGTGAGCATCACGACGTCGATGCCGAGCTTCGCGAGCCGCTCGACCGCGGCCCTGCTCGTCGCCTTCACGGTGTCGCGCACCGAGACGACGGCGCGCATCCGGCCATCCCACGCGACCGCGAGCGCCGTGGCGCCCTTCGCCTCGGCCGCCTCGAACGCATCCGCCAGCTCGGCCGGCATCGCGATGCTCCAGTCGGCGGCGAGCCAGGCGGGCTTGCCGACCTGCACCGCGCGCCCGTCGACGACGCCGACGACACCGGCGCCCTGCGCCGCCCGCACGTCCGTCGCGACAGCGACCGAGTCGACCGCCGCGACGATGGCGTGCGCGATCGGGTGCTCGCTCGCGCGCTCGACCGCCGCCGCGATGCGCAGCGCCTCGTCGGCGTCCTCGCCGTCGGCGGCCACGACGCTCTCCACGCGCATCCGCCCCTCGGTGACGGTGCCGGTCTTGTCGACGAGCATCGTGGTGATGCCGCGGCTCGACTCGAGCACGCGCGCGTCGCGGATCAGGATGCCGAGCTCGGCGCCGCGCGTCGTGCCGGCCAGCAGCGCGGTCGGCGTCGCGAGGCCCAGCGCGCACGGGCAGGCGATGATGAGCGTCGCCACGGCGGCCGTGAAGGCGGCGGCGACGTCGCCGGTGAAGACGAGCCAGCCGACGAGCGAGAGCAGCGAGAGCACGAGGACGGTCGGCACGAAGTACTGCGAGACGCGGTCGGCGATGCGCTGCACGTCGGCCTTGCCCTCCTGGGCGCGCTGCAGCAGCGAGGCGATGCGGCTGAGCTCCGTGTCGGCGCCCACGCGGGTCGCCTCGACGACGAGCATGCCGTGGCCGTTGATCGTGGCGCCCACGACCTCCGACCCCTCGGTCACCTCGACCGGCAGCGACTCGCCCGTCAGCAGCGACGCGTCGATCGCCGACGCGCCCTCGACGACCACGCCGTCGGCCGCGATCTTCTCGCCCGGCACGACGCGGAAGCGGTCGCCGACGACGAGCTGCTCGACCGGGATGCGCGCCTCGACGCCACCGCGGATGACGCTCGCCTCCTTCGCGCCCAGCCGCGCGAGCGAGCGCATCGCCTGCTGGCTCGAGCGCTTCGTGCGGTGCTCGATGTAGCGGCCGCCGAGCAGGAAGACCGTCACGATCGCGGCGACCTCGAGGTAGAGCTCGTCGCCGTGGCCGCCGAACCACTGCATCTCCATGCGCATGCCGATCTCACCCGCGGTGCCCCAGATGAGCGCCCACAGCGACCAGCCCATGGCGGCGATGACGCCGAGCGAGACGAGCGTGTCCATCGTCGCGGCGCCGTGGCGCAGGTTGACGGCGGCGGCGCGGTGGAACGGCCAGGCGCCCCAGATCGCGATCGGCAGCGTGAGCGCGAGCGCCACCCACTGCCAGCCGGCGAACTGCAGCGCCGGCGCCATCGACAGCACGCCCACCGGCAGACCGAGGACGGCGGATGCGACCAGTCGCGTCCTGAGGCTCGTCCCGTTCGCGTCGTGGTCGCCCTCCGCCTCCGGCTCGGGCACCGCGGCGGTGTAGCCGGTCTGCTCGACCGTGCGGATCGCATCCGCCACCGTCATCCCCTCGGGCAGCGTGACGTGCGCGACCTCGGTCGCGTAGTTGACGCTGGCCTCGACGCCCGGCAGCTTGCTGAGCTTGCGCTCGATGCGGTTGGCGCAGGAGGAGCAGGTCATGCCGCCGATCTCGAGATCGACCGTGGTCAGCGCGGTGTCCGTCATGTCCACCACTATACCCCTAGGGGGTATCGGTGTCAGCCCTCGACGAGCGTGTACCCGGCCTCCGAGACGGCGGCGCGCACATCCTCGATGCGCAGCGGTGCGTCCGCGGCGACGGTCACGGTCGAGCGGCCGCCCGCGACGAGCTGCACGTCGACGCCCTCGACGCCGGCGAGGCCCGAGATCTCCTCTGTGACCGACGAGACGCAGTGGCCGCACGTCATGCCCTCGACCTCGAACGACTGCGAGGTGCCGGACTCGGTCGCCGTGGCCTGCGCGTCGGTGTGGCACGCGCCGCCGCAGCAGCCGCCTGCCTGCTGGTCGGTGTCGAC
>DASSWM010000141.1:0-12390 GCA_035704865.1 Agrococcus sp. | reverse complement strand
GCTCGCCCTGCCCGAGGTCGATCTGGGCGAGGTCCTGCCAGAGCGTGCGCTCGATGACGACGTCCTGCCCGGCGACGCGGTCGAGGCTCGGGTCGTGCGCGAGCACGGCGACGCCGTCGGCCGTCGCGTGCGCGTCGGTCTCGAGGAACGTCGCGCCGGCGTCGACGGCGGCGAAGAACGCCATCATCGTGTTCTCGGGCGCGTCGAGGGCGAGCCCGCGATGCGCGAGCACCCTCGGCGGCGCCGGGGCCAGGAACGGGCTCACGCCTGCGGCGGCCTGCTGTCGTCGGATGCGTCCGCAGCGCCCTCGGGGCCGGCGGACGCGTCGGGCTCGGAGCGCGGCACATCGGCGGCGACGTCGCGCGCGGTCTCGAGCGCGTCGTCGTAGTCGGTGCTGGGCGTCTCGTCCGCGAGCGACGTGGAGGAGGAGACGTTGTCGATGCGGCCCGCGTTCTTGGGGTCGATGCCGCTCGCCTGCAGCGTCTCGGCGATCGACGGCACCTCGACGTCGGAGACCGAGTCGGCCTGGAACGTCTCGTCCAGGATCGACGGCCCCGTCTCGTCGGCGTGCTTGCCCTTGACCTTCTGCGCCGGCACCTCCGCGCGGCCCTCGAAGAAGCCGCGGCCGACGCTCTGCAGCGCCTCGGTGAGCTCCGACGGGATGATCCAGAGCTTGTTGGAGTCGCCCTCGGCGAGCTTCGGCAGCGTCTGGAGGTACTGGTAGGCGAGCAGCTTGTCGTCGGCGTCGCCCTCGTGGATGGCGGCGAACACGCGCTCGATGGCCTCCGACTCGCCCTTCGCGAGCAGCACCTGCGCCTCGGCGTCACCCTTGGCGCGCAGCACCTGGGCCTTCGCCTGGCCCTCGGCGCGGAGGATCTCCGACTGGCGCAGACCCTCGGCCTCGAGGATCTGCGACTGCTTCGAGCCCTCGGCGGTGAGGATCGCGGCGCGGCGGTCGCGCTCGGCGCGCATCTGCTTCTCCATCGAGTCCTGGATGGAGTGTGGCGGGTCGATCGCCTTGAGCTCGACACGGCTCACGCGCAGACCCCACTGGCCGGTGGCCTGGTCGAGCACCTGCCGCAGCTGGCCGTTGATCGTGTCGCGGCTCGTGAGCGCCTCCTCGAGGTTCATGCCGCCGACGACGTTGCGGAGCGTCGTGGTGGTGAGCTGCTCGACGCCGGAGAGGTAGTCGGCGATCTCGTAGGTCGCGGCGCGCGCGTCGGTCACCTGGAAGTAGACGACGGTGTCGATGGAGACGACCAGGTTGTCCTCGGTGATCACCGGCTGCGGCGGGAACGAGCGCACCTGCTCGCGCATGTCCACGTGGTACGCCACGCGGTCGATGAACGGCACGAGGAAGTTGAGGCCCGGCTGCAGCACTTTGTGGAAGCGGCCGAGCCGCTCGACCACGCCCGTGAATCCCTGCTTGATGATCCTGATCGACCTGAAGAGCGTGACGAGCACGAACAGGACGACGAGGATCACGACGACGAGCAGGAATGCTCCGAGGATGAATCCTCCGTCGATCGGCATGTGGGGCTCCTTCGCTTAGCGCTGGGCGGGGACGACGATGGCCGTCGCCCCTTCGATGGCGGTGACGACGATGCGCTCGCCGACGTCGGGATCGCGGGGCTGCACCGCGGGGGAGAGGCGCGCCGTCCAGACGTCGCCGTTCACGAGCGTCACCTCGCCGGCGCCGCGCTCGAACGAGCGCGTGACCTCTCCGGCCATGCCCATGAGCGCCTCGATGCCCTGCAGATTGACCTCGCCGGATTCGTGCAGGCGGTGCAGCAGCTTCGGCCGCACGAGGAACAGCAGCAGCAGCGCCGCGAGCGCGGCGATGAGGATCTGCGCCCACCACGGCAGGCCAGTGATGCTGGAGACGAGCCCGACGACCGAGGACAGCCCGATCATGAGGAACGTGAACTCGAGCGTGACCATCTCGATGATGAAGCACACGAGTGCCACGACGAGCCACGCGATCCATGCGTATTGGACGAGATCCACGGCCCCAGCATAGGGAGCGGATGCGGCGGCCGCGCACAGACTCGCGCAAGGAGCGACGTCGGCATGGCCGGTCGCGGCCGCTCGGGCACGTGCGTGCGGGGCGTTCGCGATGTGCGCGATCGTCGGTCGTGCCCGCGTGCCGCGGCCCGCGAGATGCGCGCACCGCACAGTAGGGTCGTCAGGAACGAAGGAGCACTCGTGTCGGATACCTCCAATGCCCCCCTCGCGCCCGGTTCGCTGACCGGCCGCACCGCACTCGTCACCGGCTCGAGCCGGGGCATCGGTGCCGCCACCGCCGGCCTGCTCGCCGGCGCGGGCGCGAACGTCGTCGTCAACTACCGCGCCAAGGCGCCGCGCGCCGAGAAGGTGGTCGCCGCCGCGCAGGAGCAGGGCGTCGAGGCGATCGCCGTGCAGGCCGACCTCACCGACCGCGAGAGCCTCGACGCGATGTTCGAAGCGGCGCGGTCGCGCTTCGGCGGCCTCGACATCCTCGTGATGAACGCGTCGGGCGGCATGGAGAGCGGCATGGGCGAGGACTACGCCATGCGGCTCAACCGCGACGCGCAGGTCGCGCTGCTCGAGGCCGCGACGCCCGTGCTCAACGACGGCGCGCGGGTCGTGTTCGTCACGAGCCACCAGGCGCACTTCATCCGCACCACGCCGACGATGCCCGAGTACGAGGCCGTCGCGCTGTCGAAGCGCGCCGGCGAGGACGCGCTGCGCGAGCGGACCCCGGCCCTCGGCGAGCGCGGCATCGAGTTCGTCGTCGTCTCCGGCGACATGATCGAGGGCACCATCACCGCCACGCTGCTCGAGCGCGCCAACCCCGGCGCGATCGCGAGCCGCCGCGAGGATGCCGGCAAGCTCTACAACGTCGACGAGTTCGCGCGGGAGGTGGCGCTCGCCGCCGTCGAGCCCGTGCCGGCCGACAACACCCGGCTGGTGGGCGACGTCTCCGGCTTCGCCGCCGAGCAGGCCGGCGCCGAGGGAGCCGAGCGCTGATGCGCGCCGAGCACATCGAGCGGCTCGTTGCGCTCTCGCGCCCGGCCGTGGATCCCCGCGGAGCCTGGGCGATCGTCTCCGCCTCCCGGCCGGACCTGCGCGCGAACCGCAACGTGGGCCAGCTGTGGAAGGTGTCGCTCGAGGACGGCTCGCGCCGGCGTCTGACCGGCGGCGCGAGCGATCGCGCGCCGCGCCTGACGCCGGACGGCGACACCGTGCTGTTCCTGCGGCCCGACGCGGCCGACAAGCCGCAGGTGTGGGCGATGCGCGTCGACGGCGGCGAGCCCGTGCAGGCGACCGCGCAGGCGGGCGGCGTCGTCGAGTTCGCCGTCTCGCCGGACGGGAAGCGGATCGCGTTCACGTCGATGGTCGTCGAGCCGGGCAGGTACGGCTCGGTCGAGGGCGTCTCGGCGGCGCAGGAGCCCGCGCGGCTCATCACGCGCAACCGCAACCTCGCCAACGGCGTCGGCAGCCTCGTCGGCCGGCACGCGCACCTCTTCACCGCCGCGCTGCCCGACCTCGACGCCGAGCCCCGCTACCCCCGAGCGGCGCACCCCGCCGACGACGAGACGACGAAGGACGACGCGCCCCACGCGCCGGAGGCCATCCGTCTCAGCCACGGCGACTTCGACCACGCGTCGCCCGCGTTCTCGAGCGACGGCGAGCGCGTGCTGTGCGTCACCGCGAGGCACGACACGCGCGACGACGACCTGCTGACGGCCGTCGTCGAGTTCGACGCCGAGGTCGCCGAGGGGGAGCCGCACACCATCCTGTCCTCCCGCGCGGGGCTCGCGGTCGGCGAGGTGCAGCCCACGCCCGACGGAGGCTTCGTGCTGCTGGCGCAGCGCATGGGGGAGTCCGGTCGTGACTTCGTCGCCCGCAGCGCGCAGCTGTTCGTGCTCGAGCAGCCCGGCGCGCACCCCGAGGAGGTCACCGACGAGGAGTCGGTCGACCTCGGCGAGGGCGGCAGCCACTGCACGGTCGTCGACGACGGCGTGCTCGTGCAGCAGCGCCAGCGCGGGCGCGTGCGTCTGGTGCACGTCACCGGCGGCGGCTCGAAGGAGCTCATCGGCGGCGACCTCGAGGTCACCGGCCACGGCGTGGGGGAGGGCGTGACGGTCGCGACCGTGACGACGCCCACGTCGATGGGCGAGCTCGCGGTGCTCGACGAGCGCGGGCTGACGGTGCTCACCGACTTCGGCGCACCGCTGGCCGAGGCGGGCCTCGTGCAGCCGAGCGAGCACGAGTTCACGGTGCGCGACGGCAGCACCGTGCACGGCTGGGTGTGGGTGCCCGAGGGCGAGGGACCGCATCCCGTGCTGCTCAACATCCACGGCGGCCCGTTCGCCCAGTACAGCGTCGGCGTGTTCGACGAGGCGCAGGTCGCGGTCGACGCGGGCTACGCCGTCGTGCAGTGCAACCCGCGCGGCTCGGCCGGCTACGGCCGCCAGCACGGCCTCGCGATCAAGCAGGCGATGGGCACGGTCGACATGCACGACGTGCTCGACTTCCTCGACGCGGCGCTCGAGGAGCACCCGCAGCTCGACCGCGATCGGCTCGGCATCATGGGCGGCTCGTACGGCGGCTACCTGACGGCGTGGACGATCGCCAACGACCACCGCTTCACGGCCGCGATCGTCGAGCGCGGCTTCCTCGACCCCGACTCGTTCGTCGGCACGAGCGACATCGGCTGGTTCTTCGCCGCGGAGTACACGGGGATCGACGCCGAGCAGGTGCGCGCGCAGTCGCCCATGGCGCGCGTCGGCGATGTGCGCACGCCCACGCTCGTCGTGCACTCGGAGCTCGACTGGCGCTGCCCGCCCGAGCAGGCGCAGCGCTACTGGTCGGCGCTCAAGCGCAACGGCGTCGAGACGGCGCTGCTGCTGTTCCCGGGCGAGGATCACGAGCTCACGCGCGCCGGCCAGCCGCGCCACCGCGTCGAGCGCTTCGAGCACGTCCTGCGGTGGTGGGCCAAGCACCTGCCCACGCCGCAGAACCACACGTAGGCCGTGGCCGGCGACGCGCGCACGGGCGGCATCCGCCGCTCGGCGCGCGTCGTCTGCGTCGACGAGACGGGCGCCGTGCTGCTGCTCCTGCACCGCTGGTCGGCGCCGGACGCCGCACCGCGCTGGCTCACGATCGGCGGCGGCATCGAGCCCGGCGAGACCGAGCGCGCCGCGGCGCTGCGGGAGCTGCGCGAGGAGACGGGGCAGGTCGCACCCGACCGGCAGCTCATCGGTCCCGTCCGCCACCTGCGGCAGCCGACGCCGCCCGGGCATCGGCACGACGCGCTCGACATGACGACCTTCGTGTGGCGCACCGCGCGGTTCGAGGCGGATGCGTCGGGTCGCGACCTCGCGGAGCACGCGTCGATCCTCGATGAGCGCTGGTGGACGGCGGCGGAGATCGCCGCGAGCAGCGACCCGTTCGATGCGGAGGACGTCGCCGGCACCCTCGCGCTGCTCGCCGGCGAGCTGCCCTTCCCCGGCGAGCGCGTGCGGGTGCGGAGCACGAAGTGGGACGGCTCACCGCACTGGGAGTACGACGCGCTCGCGCTCGGCTCCGACGCCGAGGGCTGCTGGCTCGGCGTCGACGGCGCGAGCACGACCTTCTCGCGGCCGGGCCGCGAGCCGTTCGTGGGGGACGAGCGAAAGGTGACGCTCGTGCCGCGCAGGCCGCTCGCGATGCTCGAGGGCACGTGGGCGCTCGTGCACTGGTTCGAGAGCCCGCGAGCGGTGCTGTATGCAGACGTGACGACGCCGCCCGCGCTCATCCGCCGCCCGGAGGGATGGGTGCTCGAGTACTGCGACCTCGATCTCGACGTCGTGCGCGACCGCGGCAGGCCCGCGTGGATCGACGACGAGCAGGAGTTCGAGGAGCATGCCGTCGCGATGGCGTACCCCGCGTGGGTGCGCGAGCGCGCCCGGGCGACGGCCGATGCGCTGCTCGCCGGTGCGCAGCTGCGCGCGACGCCAGGCGAGCATGCACGGCACGGCTGGCTCGCGGTGCTCGACGAGCTGCTGGCGCAGCGCTGACGGCACGCTCGCACGGCACCGACCGCACGAAGCTGCTGGCGCAGCGCTGACCGCGGGTGCAGGATCGGCTGCAGCAGCGGTTCGACCGCCGCCGCGGCAGGAGGCGATGATGACGATCGTGCAGGTCGCGCAGCGCGCGACCGACCTGGATCGCGCGGAGGACTTCTACCGCCGGCTGCTCGGCGTCGAGCCGGCGGCGCGCTTCGACCCGCCGGGTCTGCTGTTCTTCGTCGTCGACGGCGTGCGGCTGCTGCTCGAGCCCGGTGCGCCGAGCTCGCTGCTGTACCTGCGCACCGACGACCTCGATGCGCGCGTCGCGGCGCTCGAGGCCGAGGGCGTGCGCATCACGGCGTCGCCGCACGAGATCTACGAGCACGCCGACGACTCGCTCGGGCCCGCGGGCACCGTCGAGCGCATGGCGTTCTTCGAGGACAGCGAGGGCAACACCGTCGCGCTCGTCGAGCAGCGGCCGCGGAGCGCCTGAGGAGCGCTCCTACGTCATCATGCCGCTCGCCTCGTCGACCGCGCGCACGACCGAGTCGCGGCCCGCTGTGTCGATGAGGTCGAGCCGGTGCATGATGCGCGCCGCGTCGTCGTAGGCGGTGTGGAACCGGATGCCGGCAGCCTCCAGCCGCGCGCGCAGCGCGCCGGTGACCTCGACCACCTCGTGGATGAGCACCGCCACGACGAAGTCGGGGCCGCGCCGCAGCATCTCGGCGCCCACGTGCGCGTCCGCCTGCCCGCTGTCGCCGAGGAACACGAAGCGGCACTCCGGGAACAGGGAGCGCTCGCGCTCGAAGTTCTGCAGCTTCCGCGCCTTGATCGACTTCTTCGTGAAGAGGTTGAAGATCGAGCCGCCGAGCACCGCGTGGGGCGGCAGGCCCAGGCCCGACAGGCCGTTGCGCGTGTACTGCTCGATGAGCCCCTTCGGGCCCTCCGGCCGCGCGGTCACGAACGTCAGGTCGCCCGGACGCGACGGCTGCGCCGCACGCCCCTTGTCGAGCGCCTTCAGCAGCTCGATGACGCCGGGATAGACCGTGCCGCGCGGGTAGCGGCTGTCGTGCAGCATCGCCTTGATGGTGTCGTCGATGTCGCACAGGATGCGCAGGTCGTGCGACGGTGCGTCGGCGGCCTCGGCGGCGATGTGCGCGAGCACCGCCTCGCGGTCGTCGGCAGTGAGCCGCTCGTAGACGACGTGCTCGAGGTCGTGCCGGTCCCCGGTGGCGTTCAGCAGGTACTTCATGTCGCGGAACGGCTCGCCCGTGAGCGAGAGCAGCGTCGAGCGGATGCCGCGGGAGATGATCGCGCTGAGCGGCAGGCGGCGCAGCGCGTGCACGATGCGCGCCCGCGTGGCGGGGCTCAGCTCGTCGACGCGGTCGATGCACAGCAGCTGCACGAGCGCGCGGCGCTCGTCGCCGCGGAAGAGCCCGACGATCGCGTTGCCCGCGATGAGCTCGACGGTGCGCTCGAGGTCGAGCTGCTCCAGCACCCCCTCGAGCGCGCCGGGCGGGGTGTCGCGCAGCTTCGCCAGCGCCTCGTCAGCATTCATCGTGCTCCTCCCTGAGTCCTCACCTGCAGCGCACCTCGGTCGATGCGCGCGTCCAGCCGGATGACGCGGCCCGCGGCGTCACCGTCGATCTGCACCGGCAGCGGGTCGTCGACGCTGCCGAGCGTGACGCGCTGCGCCGTGCGATGGCGCAGCACGCCCTCGGCGCGCGCGATGCCCGCTCCCGCGGCGGCGATGCGGCCCCAGTGCGCCAGGCGCGTCGGGCTCACGACCGCCACGTGCAGGTCGCCGTCGTCGAGCCGCGCGCCCGGCACGATGCGCAGGCCGGCGGGGATGCGGGCGGCGTTGTGCACGAGGACGCTCCACGCGTGCGTCGATTCGATCGCGCCGCCGTCGAAGCGGCCCCGCACCGCGAAGCTCGGCTGGCCGAAGCGGCGCACGCCCGCCGCGATGTACGAGGGCCAGCCGACGCGGCGCTTCGCGCGCAGAGTGGCGGCCTCGACCGCGAGCGCGTCGTTGCCGACGCCGGCGACGACGAGGAACGGCTGCTCCGCATCGCGCTCGCCGTCGGCCCTCGTCAGCACGACGCGTCCCAGGTCGACCGCGGCGACCGTGCCGTCGAGTGCGGCGCGGGCGGCGGCGCGGGTGTCGTGCAGCGGCAGCTCCAGGTTCCTGGCGAACAGGTTCGCCGTGCCGGTCGGCACGATGCCGAGCGGCAGCGGACCGCCGGCCAGTGCGGCGGCCACCTGCCGCACGGTGCCGTCGCCGCCCACGGCGACCACGGCATCCGCCCCCGACCGCAGCGCGGCGCGCGCCTGCGGCTCGCCGGGCTCGGCGAGGGTCGTGGGCAGCACGCGCGCGTCCATGCCGCGGCTCGCGGCCGCGCGCAGCACCGCGTCGACGGCGCGATCGGCGCCTCGGCCGACGGGGTTGGCGATCACGGCGACGGAGGGCACCCGCACAGGCTATCCGTGCAGGTGATCGCGGCGGCTGGGCTCAGCCGGCTGCGGTCACCTCGAGCCGCACGCCGAGCCATGCCGCCATCGCGTCGAGCTCGTCGTCGACCGTGCGCCGCAGCCGAGCGTCGGGCTCGATGTCCCAGTGGATGCGCGCCACCCGGAGGGCGCCCGCCTCGCGATCGGTGCGCGCGTCGACCTTGCCCACGAGCCGGTCGCCGTCGAGGATCGGCAGCGCGAAGACGCCCCAGCGGCGCTTCGCGGCAGGCGTGTACTGCTCGAGCGCGTACTCGAAGCCCCACAGCTGCCCCATGCGCTTGCGATCCGCGATGAGCCGGTCGAGCGGCGAGAGCAGCACGACGCGGCCCCGGAAGCCGTCGGCGCTCGCGCCGGGATCGAGCCGCCACTCGCCGCGCACGCCGTCGATGCGCACCGGCTCGCCCTCGTCGCCGAGGTGCGTCGCGCGGGTGATGCCGCACGCGCGCAGCCAGCGCCGCCGCCAGGTGCGGCCGGCCTCGTCGAGCGCGACGGGCTCGACGGGCGGCAGCACGCGCTCGGCGAGCTCCCACACGCGCGCGGTGCCGTGCCGCTCGGCGACGACGACTTCGCCGCGGATCTGCAGCAGCTCGAGCATCATCGCGACGTTGCGGTCGGTGTTCCAGCCGCTCGAGACGTAGGGCACGTCGGCGGCGTCGTCGATCTCGGCCTGGGGGAGCGGGCCGTCCTGCCGCAGCTGCTCGAGCACGCGGTCGCGGAAGCCCGCGTTCGCCTCGAGCCAAGCGCGCGTGGACGGGTGCAGCGCCTCGGTGTCGCGCCCGATCGCGGTGAGCCAGGGCAGATCGCTCGTCGCGCGCAGCGCGATCGCCCACGCCTCCATGGGGTGCCGATGCGGGCCGAGGTGCTCGACGAGCGTCAGCTCGACCTCGACGGCGCGCCGCACCTCGTCGTACGCGAGCGAGGGGATGCGCGTGCGGGCGATGTGCTCCGCCGACGGGCACACGATGTCGGTCGGGTTCAGCGGCAGCAGCGTGAGGCGCTCGACCACGGCGGGCAGGTCGCCCGCATCGCGCTCGGCGGCCGCACCGGCCGCATCCGCCGCGTCGCCCGCGTCGAGCAGCTGCGCGCGCACCGCGATGCGCCGCGCCTGCTCGAGCGTAACCGTGCGGGTCTCGGTCGGCGGCATGCGCCGATGCTACGCGCGCCCGCCGACAGCGGCCGCTCGCCGGCGCACAGCGCTCGGTGCCGCGATGGCGGCCCCCGTCGCCGTCGAGTGGCAGGATCGGACGCATGGAGGACGAGCTCCGGATCGTGCCGGCGAACCAGGCGAGCGCCGACGATCTCGACGCGGTCTTCGGCGTGCGCGGCGTCGGCCAGCGCTGCCGCTGCCAGCGCTACCGGCTCGAGCGCGGCGAGACGTTCGCCGGCACCCCGGTCGAGGAGCGCGCGCTGCGCCTGCTCGAGCAGACGAGCGCCGGAGACCCGGATGCGCCGCGCACGAGCGGCCTCGTCGCCTACCTCGGCGACCGGCCGGTGGGCTGGGCCGCAGTCGCGCCGCGCAGCGAGCACCAGGGACTGCTGCGCGAGTTCACCGTGCCGTGGAAGGAGCGCGACGAGCACAGGGCGGATGCGTCGGTCTGGTCGATCACGTGCCTGTTCGTGCGTGCCGGGCACAGGAGGCAGGGCATCAGCCGGGCGCTCGCCGCAGCGGCCGTCGCGCATGCACGCGAGCGGGGCGCGCGCGCCGTGGAGGCGTACCCGATCACGACGACGGCCGTGATCGACGAGGAGCTGCACATGGGCACGGTGCCGACCTACGCCGCCGCCGGGCTCGCCGAGGTGTCGCACCCGACGAAGCGCCGGAAGGTCATGCGCGCCGACTTCTCGTGACCGGGGCCGGCGCGCGCTCCGAGCACGTGGGCGGTGCCAGGATGAACGCATGCCTGCAGCGCACCACCGCCTCGAGACCATCGCCGTCGCCGCCGGGCGGCCGCCGCATGAGCCGGGCGCGCCCTTCAGCGAGCCAGTGACGGGCGCGAGCGCGGTCGTCGCGGGCGGCGACCACGTCTACGCCCGCTACAGCAACCCGAGCTGGTCGGCGCTCGAGGAGGCGCTCGGCGCGCTCGAGGGCGGCGAGTGCATCACGTTCGCGAGCGGCATGGCTGCGGTGAGCGCCGTGGCGAGCCTCGTGCCCGGCGGGGGAGCGGTCGTGGTGCCGCAGCACTCCTACCAGCACACGCTCGCGCTGCTCGACGACGGCGCGCGCAGCGGCCGCTTCGAGGTGCGACGAGTCGACATCACCGACGCCGCCGCGGTCGAGGCGGCGATGCCGGGCGCCGCGATGGTGTGGCTCGAGTCGCCGACCAACCCGGCCCTCGAGGTCGCCGACATCGAGCGGCTCGCCGACGCCGCGCGCGCGGCCGGAGCGCTCAGCGTCGTCGACAACACCTTCGCGTCGCCGCTGCTGCAGCGACCGCTCGTGCAGGGCGCCGACATCGTGGTGCACTCGGCCACCAAGCTCATCGCCGGCCACAGCGACGTGGTGCTCGGCGCGGTCGTGACGGGCGCGCCCGAGCTGGCGGAGCGCATCCGCCACCACCGAGGGCTGCACGGCGCGATCCCCGGCCCGATGGAGGCGTTCCTCACGCTGCGCGGCCTGCGCACGCTGTCGGTGCGGCTCGAGCGCGCCGAGGCGAACGCGCGCGAGCTCGCACGCAGGCTGGCGGATGCGCCGGGTGTCGTCGAGGTGCGCGACCCCGGGTTCGGCACGGTGCTCGCGATCGTGCTGCCGGATGCCGCGGCGGCCGACCGCGCGGTCGAGCGCGTGCGGCTGTGGATCTCGGCGACGAGCCTCGGGGGAGTGGAGTCGACGCTCGAGCGGCGGCGGCGCTGGGCGACCGAGGCGCCGACGATCCCCGAGGGGCTCATCCGCCTCTCGGTCGGCATCGAGCACATCGACGACCTCGCAGAGGACCTGCTGCAGGCGCTCGCAGAGGCCTGAGAGCCGCGCAGACTAGCCTCGAAGCATGAGTCGCACCGCATGGGCCGTCATCTGCGCGATCCTCGCCGTCATCATCGCGTGGATCATCGTCGATGTCGCCTTCAGCCTGCTGTGGCTCATCGGCAAGCTCGTCATCGTGGCAGTCGTCGCCGTCGTGGTGTTCTTCGTGCTGCGCTCGCTCATCGGCCGGCGGTCGTCAGAGCGCTGACCGTCGCCGCGTGTGTGGACAGCATCCGTCGCGTGAGCGAGCAGTTGAACGCCAGACTGGCGACGACGGGATGCGGGCATGGGCCGCGAGCCTCGCGTTCGATGATGGTCGACGAGACGTTGACAACAGCATCCATTCTCCTTACCCTTGAGTAAGGAGGTTAGCGTGTCGACAGGAACCATGACGAGCAAGGGGCAGATCACCGTGCCCAAGGATGTGCGAGAGGCGATGGGGCTGACGCCTGGCACTCGGGTGGATTTCCACCTCGTTGACGGCCAGTGGACGATCACTACGGAGCGCATCCAGGCTGCGGACCTGATAGGCATCCTGAGCAGCAAGGGGCGTTCCGTCACTGTCGAGGAGATGGATGAGGCGATCGCCAAGGCCGCCGTCGAGTCCGGCAGTCCATGATCGGGCTCGACACGAATGTCGTCGTTCGGGCGCTGGTGGCGGACGACGATGAGACACAGACGGCCGCCGTCAAGGCGCTGTTCGACACCCTGACACCGACGCAGCCAGGGCGGATCAGCTGCGTCGTGCTCGCCGAGACCTTCTGGGTGCTGCGCAGCGCGTACAAGCATCCGCTCGACGACATCGTGCGAGCACTGAACACGCTCGTCCGCGCCGAGAACCTCGTGGTCGAGCAGCGCGATGTCGTCGTGGCAGCACTGACGGAA
>DASSWM010000140.1:0-3544 GCA_035704865.1 Agrococcus sp. | reverse complement strand
CGACACGACCGGGCGGGAAGGGCGCAGTTCCGACGTGGAACCGCGCCCTTCCCGCCCGTTCGAAGGCGAGGGGAGGGGAGGGCGTCAGGCCGGGACGCGCTGCGCGGCTCAGGCGGGGACGGGTTGCGCCGACCGGGCGTGCGACTGCGCCTGCTGCATGTGCTCGAGGCGCCACCGCACGTGGTTCAGCTGGCGCACGAGGCCGGTGGGCAGCGAGTGGCCGAACTGGCCGAAGAACGCCTCCACGTCGACGAGCTCGGTGAGCCACGCCTTCGGCTCCACCTCGAACAGCTCCTCCACGACGCTCTCGTCGAGGTCGAGTCCTTCGAGGTTCAGCGCGCCCTCGGCCGGCATGACGCCGATCGCGGTGTCGACGCCGCCCGCGGTGCCGGCGACGCGGCCGGCGATCCACTCGAGCACGCGCACGTTCTCGCCGAAGCCCGGCCACAGGAAGCCGCCCTCGTCGTCGCGGCGGAACCAGTTGACCGAGAAGAGCTTCGGCGCGTGGCGGCCGAGCCGGTGGCCCATGTCGATCCAGTGCGAGAAGTAGTCGCCCATGTTGTAGCCGCAGAAGGGCAGCATCGCGAAGGGGTCGCGGCGGATGTCGCCGACCGTGCCCTCGGCCGCGGCCGTCTGCTGGCTCGAGACCGTCGAGCCGATGTAGACGCCGTGCTCCCAGTCGCGCGCCTGCAGGACGAGCGGCACCTGCGTGGGGCGGCGGCCGCCGAAGATGATCGCGTCGAGCGGCACGCCCTGCGGCGCATCCCAGTCGGGCGCGATCGACGGCGCCTGCTCGGCGCGCACGGTGAAGCGCGCGTTCGGGTGCGCGGCGGGGCCGTTGGCCGGGTCGTACGGGCGGCCCTGCCAGTCGGTGAGGCCCTCGGGGGCCTCCTTCGTCATGCCCTCCCACCAGACGTCGCCGTCGGCGGTGAGCGCCACGTTCGTGAAGATCGTGTCGTGCGTCATCATCGCCATCGCGGTGGCGTTGGTCTTCTCGCTCGTGCCGGGCGCGACGCCGAAGAAGCCGTTCTCGGGGTTGATCGCCCACAGGCGGCCGTCGGGGCCGGGGCGCATCCACACGATGTCGTCGCCGAGCGTCTCGACCGTCCAGCCGGGGATGGTCGGCTGCAGCATCGCGAGGTTCGTCTTGCCGCACGCCGACGGGAACGCGCCGGCGAGGTGCATGACGCGGCCGTCCTCGTGGCGCATGCGCAGCAGCAGCATGTGCTCGGCGAGCCAGCCCTCGTCGCGCGCCTGCACCGAGGCGATGCGCAGCGCGAAGCACTTCTTCGCCAGCAGCGCGTTGCCGCCGTAGGCGGAGCCGAACGACCAGATCTCGCGCGTCTCGGGGAAGTGCGAGATGTAGCGGGTCGTGTTGCACGGCCAGGCGACGTCCTGCTCGCCCTCGGCGAGCGGCGCGCCGATCGAGTGCACGGCGGGCACCCAGTCGCTCGTGCCGTGCATCGCCTCGAGCGCCGCGGTGCCCACACGCGTCATGGCGTGCATGGATGCGACGACGTACGGGGAGTCGGTGATCTCGATGCCGAGCTTGGAGATGGGGCCGCCGACGGGGCCCATCGAGAAGGGGATGACGTACATCGTGCGGCCGCGCATCGCGCCGTCGAACAGGCCGCCGAGCACCTGCCGCATCGAGGCCGGGTCGCGCCAGTTGTTCGTGGGGCCCGCGTCATGCGCGTCCTCCGCGCAGATGAAGGTGCGGCTCTCCATGCGCGCGACGTCGTCGGGCGTCGAGCGCGCGAGGTAGCTGTTCGGGCGCTTCGGCACCGGCACGATCGTGCCGGCCTCGAGCATGATGTCGACGAGCCGCTGGTGCTCCTCCGGCGTGCCATCGGCCCAGACGATGTCCTTGGGCTCGGTGAGCTCCGCGATCGACGCGACCCAGGAGACGACGCCCGGGTCGGCGCCCTCGGGGGCGTTGACCGAGGCCGGCTTCACGGGCTTCGCGGCGGAGCGGGACGGCGCAGGGGGAAGGATCGTCATGCTTCGAGTCTCGCCCGCGCCGAGCGCGAAGGGACGCCCCGTGTCCAGAAGATTCACGGCATCCTTCACTTGCACGAAACTTGAGCCCCCAGGCGGCTCGACGAGCGTTGCATGACAGCGTTCGTGACAAATATGGCGAAGATTCGACAGATTCTTCGTACACTGGGTGCATGGTCGACGCAGCAGTCCTGGGGCACCGCATCCGTCACTACCGCACGGCGGCAGCGCTCACGCTCGACGCGCTCGGCGAGCAGATCGGCCTCGCGGGCAGCCAGCTCTCGCTGATCGAGAACGGCCACCGCGAGCCGAAGCTCAGCCACCTGCAGGCGATCGCCGAGTCGCTCGGCGTCACGAGCGCGCAGCTGCTCGACCCCGAGCCGCCCAGCGAGCGCTCGCGGCTCGAGCTCGACCTGCAGCGCCTGCAGGAGGGCGCGAGCTACAAGCGGCTGGGTCTGCCGACCGTGCGGCCCACGCGCTCGATGAGCGACGAGGTGCTCGGCGCGCTCGTCGGCATGCACCGCGAGCTGGACCGCCGCGCGCGCGAGGCGATCGCGACGCCCGAGCAGGCGCGCCGCGACGCGACGGCGCTGCGCCACACGATGCGCGAGCAGGCGAACTCGCTGCCCGAGCTCGACGAGCTCGCCGAGGAGCAGCTGCGCGCGGTCGGCTACGAGGGCGGCAGCCTCACGCACCGCACGGTGAGCGAGATCGCGGCGCGGCTGGGCTTCGAGCTCGTCTACGTCACCGACCTGCCGCACTCGACGCGCTCGGTGACCGACCTCGAGACCGGCCGCATCTACCTGCCGCCCGCGTCGATCCCGGGCGGGCACGGCCTGCGCTCGATGGCGCTGCAGGCGATCGCGCACCGGCTGCTCGGGCACCACGAGCCGCGCGACTACCGCGAGTTCCTGCAGCAGCGGCTCGAGATCAACTACTTCGCCGCCGCCACCCTCATGCCGCGCTCGGGCGCGATCGAGTACCTCAAGCGGGCGAAGAAGGAGCGCAACCTCGCGGTGGAGGACTTCCGCGACGCGTTCGGCGTCACGCACGAGTCGGCGGCGATGCGCTTCACGAACCTCGCCACCCCGCACCTCGACCTGCGCGTGCACTTCCTGCGCGTGCAGGAGGACGGCGCCCTCTCCCGCGTCTACGAGAACGACGGCATCCCCATCCCGGTCGACGCATCCGGCCACGCCGAGGGGCAGCTCGTGTGCCGCAAGTTCGCCGCCCGCAGCGCGTTCGAGCGCACGAGCCGCACGACGGAGTTCTACCAGTACACCGACACGCCCGCGGGCACCTACTGGTGCTCGACGCAGATCGGCTCGGGCACCGACGGCGAGTTCTCCATCTCGTTCGGCGTGCCCTTCGACGACGCGAAGTACTTCCGCGGCTCGCAGACCGCCTTCCGGCAGGCCTCCACGTGCCCCGACGAGCGCTGCTGCGCCAAGCCCGACGACTCGCTCGCGAGCCGCTGGCGGCACAAGTCGTGGGCGTCGGCGCGCATGCACCAGCACACGCTCGCGCCGCTGCCGAGCGGCACCTA
>DASSWM010000139.1:0-2222 GCA_035704865.1 Agrococcus sp. | reverse complement strand
GGCGTCGCGCGCAGCTGGTGGAAGCGACGACGACGGAGTCACAGATGAGCGCAGCGGAGCGGGCGACGCCCGCGCACGAGCCGGCACAGCACGTCATCGGCATCGACTTCGGCACCCTCAGCGGGCGCGCGGTGGTGGTGCGCGTGAGCGACGGCGCCGAGCTCGGCACCGCCGTGCACGAGTACGCCAACGCCGTGATCGACGACCGCCTGCCTGCGACCGGCGACCGGCTGCCGCCCGAGTGGGCGCTGCAGGAGCCGAACGACTGGCTCGAGGTGCTGCGCCGCGCAGTGCCTGCCGCCCTCGCCGACTCCGGTGTCGACCCCGCGACGATCATCGGCGTGGGCACCGACTTCACCGCATCCACCCCCATGCCCGTCACCGAGGACGGCACGCCGCTGTGCCGGCTCGACGGGCTGGCCGAGCGGCCGCACGCGTACCCGAAGCTCTGGAAGCACCACGCAGCGCAGGCGCAGGCCGACCGCATCAACGCCGTCGCCGAGGAGCGCGGCGAGCCGTGGCTCGCGCGCTACGGCGGTGCGATCTCGAGCGAGTGGGAGTTCGCGAAGGCGCTGCAGATCCTGGAGGAGGACCCGGAGGTCTACGCGCGCACCGACCGCTGGGTCGAGGCCGCCGACTGGATCGTCTGGCAGCTCACCGGCCGCTACGTGCGCAACGCCTGCACCGCCGGCTACAAGGGCATCCTGCAGGACGGCGAGTACCCCTCGCGCGACTACCTCGCGGCGCTCAACCCCGGCTTCGCCGACTTCGCGCAGAAGCTCGACGCCCGCATCGGCCAGCTCGGCTCGGCCGCCGGCACGCTGAGCGCCGAGGCCGCCGCCCTCACGGGCCTGCCGGCCGGCATCGCCGTCGCGGTGGGCAACGTCGACGCGCACGTCACCGCGCCGGCCGCGAAGGCCACGGCGCCGGGCGACATGCTCGCGATCATGGGCACGAGCACGTGCCACGTCATGTCGAGCGCGACGCTCGCCGAGGTGCCCGGCATGTGCGGCGTCGTCGACGGCGGCATCGTCGCCGGGCTGTGGGGGTACGAGGCCGGCCAGTCGGGCGTCGGCGACATCCTCGGCTGGTACGTCGCCAACCAGGTGCCGCCCGCCGTCCACGCGGCCGCCGAGGCCGAGGGCCGCAGCGTGCACGAGCACCTCACCGAGCTCGCGTGGGCCGAGCCCGTCGGCGCCCACGGGCTCATCGCCCTCGACTGGCACAGCGGCAACCGCTCGGTGCTCGTCGACAGCAGCCTGTCGGGCCTCCTCATCGGCACGACCATCACGACGCGGCCGGAGGAGATCTACCGCGCGCTCGTCGAGGCGACCGCCTTCGGCACGCGCGTGATCGTGGAGGCCTTCAACGCATCCGGCGTGCCCGTCGAGCGCTTCGTCGCCGCGGGCGGCCTGCTGCGCAACCGCCGCCTCATGCAGACCTACGCCGACGTGCTGCGCATGCCGATCACCGTCATTGCGAGCGAGCAGGGCCCCGCGCTCGGCGCTGCGATCCACGCCGCCGTCGCCGCGGGCGCCTATCCCGACACGGTCACGGCGGGGGATGCGATGGGGAACGCCGACGAGGACGCCTACGTGCCCGACGGCGCGGCCGCCGACGCCTACGACGCGCTCTACGCCGAGTACCTCGCGCTGCACGACCGCTTCGGGCGCGGCGGCGACGACGTCATGCGGCGGCTCAAGGCCATCAAGCGCGACGCCCGGGCGGCGACGGCATGAGCGGCGCCGACGCGGCCATCCGCGCCGTGCGCGAGCAGGTGGCGGCGCTGCACGCCGAGCTCGTGCGCTACGGCCTCGTCGTCTGGACCGGCGGCAACGTCTCCGGCCGCGTGCCGGGGCACGACCTGTTCGTCATCAAGCCCTCGGGCGTCGACTACGACGACCTCACCCCCGAGTCGATGATCCTGTGCGACCTCGACGGCCGCGTCGTGCCCGGCAGCGAGGGCGCCGACCGCTCGCCCTCGAGCGACACCGCCGCGCACGCCTACGTCTACCGCCACATGCCGGAGGTCGGCGGCGTCGTGCACACCCACTCCACCTACGCGACCGCGTGGGCGGCCAGGGCCGAACCCATCCCGTGCGTCATCACCGCGATGGCCGACGAGTTCGGCGGCGAGATCCCCGTCGGCCCCTTCGCCATCATCGGCGACGACTCCATCGGGCGCGGCATCGTCGAGACCCTCGCCGGCCACCGCTCGCGCG
>DASSWM010000138.1:0-2162 GCA_035704865.1 Agrococcus sp. | reverse complement strand
AGCGCCTGCTCGAGCACGTCGCGCACATCGGCCAGCAGCGCGAGCGCGCGAGCCTGCGTGAGCCGCTGCCCCGGTGTCGCGTAGTGCAGGCGACTGCGCCAGAGCGCCTCGTCGGCGTAGATGTTGCCGATGCCCGAGACGAGCTGCTGGTCGAGCAGCGCCGCCTTCACGCCCTGCCTGCGCTGTCGCAGCCGGCGGGCGACGGCGGATGCGTCGAAGGCAGGGTCGATCGGATCGAGCGCGATGTGCGCGGCCTGGTCGGGCACTGCTGCACCGGCTTCCGTCGCGATGAGCGGCCGCACCGCGAGCCCGCCGAAGATGCGCTGGTCGGCGAAGCGGATCTCGAGCGACCCGTGGCTGGGCTGCTCGAGCAGCAGCCGGATGCGCGTGTGGCGGTCGGCGGTCGCGCCCGGCTCCCGCACCAGCAATTGACCGGACATGCCCAGGTGCGCGAGCAGCGCATCCGCCGTCCCGTGGTGCGCTGCGGACGGCCCGCTCACAGACGGCACGGCGCGTGCTGCCGGCTCCCCGTCCTCGAGCGGCACCCACAGGAACTTGCCGCGCCGAGCCGGCACGCCGAGCGTGCGGCCGAGCAGCGCGCCCTCGAACGCTGCGGCGTCGCCGTCGTGGCGCGCGATCGAGCGCTCGTCGAGCACCTCGACGCCCTCGATGCGGGCGCCGGTCACCGCGGGGGCGAGACCGGCGCGCACGACCTCGACCTCTGGCAGCTCCGGCACGTCAGGGCTGCCGGTCGGCGAGCAGGCGCCCGTGCGCGGCGAGCGCTGCCGCCATCTCGGCGACCTTCTTGCTCGTGCCCGAGCCGGTCGCAACGGCGACGCCGTCGATGAGCACCGCCGCGGTGAAGGTGCGGGCGTGGTCGGGGCCGGCTGCGTCGACGTCGTAGACGGGCGCGCCCATGCCGCGGGCGGCCGCGACCTCCTGCAGCGCCGTCTTGGGGTCGAGAGCCGCTCCCGTGCGGCCGGGATCGTCGAGCAGCGGGCCGACGAGGCGCAGCACGAGCGCGGCGGCCGCCGCGTGGCCCGCGCTCAGGAACGCGGCGCCGAAGACGGCCTCCATGCTGTCGGCGAGGATCGAGGGCTTGTCGGCTCCGCCGGATGCTGCCTCGCCCTTGCCGAGCAGGATGTGCTCGCCGAGCCCGATCGTGCGCGCGACCTCGGCCAGCGCGACGGTCGAGACGACGCCGGCGCGGCGCTTGGCCAGCTCGCCCTCCGGCGCCTCCGGGTGTCGGCGGTAGAGCTCGATCGTGATGGCCTGCCCCAGGATCGAGTCGCCGAGGAACTCCAGGCGCTCGTTGTGCGGCACGCCGCCGTGCTCGTACGCCCACGAGCGGTGCGTGAGCGCCAACGACAGCAGCTCGGGGTCGATGACGACCCCGAGCTGCTCGAGCAGTCGGTGGTGGTGCGCGGAACCGGCGTGGTCCGTCACGCGACGGCGATCCTCGTGAGAGGGATCAGACGTCGGCGACCTTGCGGCCCTTGTACTCCATGTACAGCGGGGTGCCGGCCGAGTCCTCGACGACCTTCGCGCGGTGCGGGAGGCTGTAGACGGTCTTGCCGCCCTCGATGGTCTTCACGAGCTTGGGCGCGACGGCCTTCCACTGCGAACGGCGCGCACGGGTGTTCGACCGCGACATCTTCCTCTTGGGAACAGCCATTGCTCACTCCTTCTTCGACGCCTGGGCGTCATCTTCCGACTCGTCGTCGGCTAGCTCTTGTGCGAATCCCTGGAGGCCCGCCCATCGTGGATCGATGGTCTCCTCCGGCACGTAGTCGGTGCCCGGCTCGAGCCGCTCCCCTGTCTCAGGGTCGAGCCCTGAGCAGTCCGGTCGGTCGACCGGCTGGAACGGCAGTGCCAGCACGACCGCGTCCCTGACCACCGAAAGCATGTCGACTGATTCGTCGACCACGAGGTAGTCGGATTCCGACGCACCATCATACGTGAACAGCTCGAGGAAGTCGACATCGATGTCGAGGTCGAACTCCGCGAGGCAGCGCGCGCACGTCGCGAGCGCCGTCACCTCGGCCGTTCCGGTGGCGAGGATGCCCTCGTGCACGCTCTCGAGGCGCAGCACGAGATCGACGGGCTGGTCGGGCAGCACGGCCGCCAGTCCCTCGCCGACCTTCTCGCCGAACGGCGCGGTC
>DASSWM010000137.1:0-3992 GCA_035704865.1 Agrococcus sp. | reverse complement strand
ATGTCGGCACGCGTGCCGGCCTCGTAGAGGTCACCGATGGCGACGACGAGGTCGGCGATCGTCTCGCGGCAGTCGCCCACGATCGGGACGTCCGCGGTGCGGTTCTTGCCGATCTCGGCCGGGTCGACGTCGACGTGGATGACCTTCGCGCCCGGCGCGAACTCGTTGACCTTGCCCGTGACGCGGTCGTCGAAGCGGGCGCCGAGCGCGATGACGAGGTCGCACTCCTGGAACGCGAGCACGGCGGGCACGGCGCCGTGCATGCCGGGCATGCCGAGGTGCTGCGGGTGCGAGTCGGGGAACGCGCCGCGCGCCATGAGCGTCGTCACGACGGGGGCGCCGGTCGACTCGGCGAAGTCGAGCAGCTCGGCCGACGCCTTCGCGCGGATGACGCCGCCGCCGACGTAGAGCAGCGGGCGCTGCGACTCGGAGAGCAGCTGCGCCGCGGCGGTGATCTGCTTGCCGTGCGCCTTCGTCACCGGCCGGTAGCCGGGCAGGTCGAGCCGCTCGGGCCACACGAACGGCGCCGAGTTCTGCTGGGCGTCCTTCGTGATGTCCACGAGCACGGGGCCGGGGCGGCCGGTGGAGGCGATGTGGAACGCCGCGCGCAGCGCGCTCGGCACGTCCTCGGCGCGCGTCACCTGGAAGGTGTGCTTGGTGATCGGCATCGTGATGCCGGTGATGTCGGCCTCCTGGAACGCATCCGTCCCGATCAGGTGGCTGAAGACCTGGCCGGTGATGGCGACCATGGGCACGGAGTCCATGTAGGCGTCGGCGATCGCGGTCACGAGGTTCGTCGCGCCCGGCCCGCTCGTGGCGAGGCACACGCCCACGCGGCCCGTCGCGGCCGCGTAGCCCTCGGCGGCGTGGCCGGCGCCCTGCTCGTGGCGCACGAGGATGTGGCGGATCGCGCTCTGCTGCATGAGCTCGTCGTAGAAGGGGATGATCGCGCCGCCGGGGATGCCGAAGACGTCCTCGACGCCCAGCAGCTCGAGCGAGCGCAGGACGGCGCCGGAGCCGGTCATGATCGGCGGCTCTGCGCTGCGGGGCGGCGCTGGCCTTGGCGTGATGGACATTGCTCTCCTGGGCTCGGATGGCCTGGTTCGACTGACCTGGGGCGTGCGTCAGCCCGTGACTGCGCCGGTGGCGGCGGACTGCACGAGACGCGCGTACTTGGCGAGGACGCCGCGCGTGTAGCGCGGGGGCAGCGGCTCCCAGCCCTCACGCCGGGAGGCGAGCTCTGCCTCGTCGACGATCAGGTCAAGCGAGCGAGCGGCGATGTCGACCTTGATGCGGTCTCCGTCGCGCACGAAGGCGATCGGACCGGAGTCGACCGCCTCAGGGGCGATGTGGCCGATGCACAGGCCGGTTGTGCCGCCTGAGAATCTGCCGTCGGTCAACAATAGTACGTCCTTGCCGAGCCCCGCGCCCTTGATGGCCGCCGTGATGGCGAGCATCTCGCGCATGCCGGGGCCGCCCTTGGGGCCCTCGTAGCGGATGACGACGACGTCGCCGGCCTGGATCTCGCCGTTCGTGAGCGCGTCCATGGCGGCGCGCTCGCGGTCGAACACGCGCGCGGGGCCCTCGAAGACCTCGGCATCGAAGCCCGCGGTCTTGACGACCGCGCCCTCGGGCGCGAGCGTGCCGTCGAGGATCGTGAGGCCGCCGGTCGCGTGGATCGGGTTCTCGAGCTCGCGCACGACCGTGCCGTCGATCGGCTGCGGGTCGAGCTCTGCGAGGTTCTCGGCGAGCGTGCGCCCCGTGACGGTGAGCACGTCGCCGTGCAGCAGGCCGGCGTCGAGCAGCGCACGCATGACCACGGGCATGCCGCCGACGCGGTCGAAGTCCTGCGCGACGTAGGCGCCGAAGGGCTTGACGTCGGCGAGGTGCGGCGAGCGCTGCCCGATCCGGCGGAAGTCCTCGAGCGTCAGCTCGACCTCGGCCTCGTGCGCGATCGCGAGCAGGTGCAGCACGGCGTTGGTGGAGCCGCCGAGCACCATCGCGACGGTGATGGCGTTCTCGAACGCCTCCTTCGTGAGGATGTCGCGCGCGGTGATCCCCTTGCGCAGCAGCTCGACGACCGCCTCGCCCGAGCGGCGCGCGTAGAAGTCGCGGCGGCGGTCGGCCGAGAGCGGCGTCGACGAGCCGGGCAGGCTCATGCCGAGCGCCTCGGCGATGCAGGCCATCGTGTTCGCGGTGTACATGCCGCCGCACGCGCCCTCGCCGGGGGCGAAGCCGCACTCGATGCGGTGCAGGTCCTCGGCGGAGATCTTGCCTGCCTTGTAGGCGCCGACGGCCTCGAAGGAGTCGATGATCGTCATCGCCTTCGGGATCGTGCCGTCCTCGAGCTTGGCGAAGCCGGGCGCGATCGAGCCGGCGTAGACGAACACGCTCGCGAGGTCGAGGCGCGCGGCCGCCATGAGCATGCCGGGCAGCGACTTGTCGCAGCCCGCCAGCAGCACGGTGCCGTCGAGGCGCTCGGCGTTCACGACCACCTCGACGCTGTCGGCGATCACCTCGCGCGAGACGAGCGAGAAGTGCATGCCCTCGTGGCCCATCGAGATGCCGTCGGAGACGGAGACGGTGCCGAACTGCAGCGGGTAGCCGCCGCCGGCGTGCACGCCCTCCTTCGACGAGCGCGCGAGGCGGTCGAGCGAGAGGTTGCAGGGCGTGATCTCGTTCCAGGAGCTCGCGATGCCGATCTGCGGCTTCTCCCAGTCGCCGTCGCCCATGCCGACGGCTCGCAGCATCCCTCGGCTCGTGGTGGCCTCCACGCCGTCCGTGACGGCGCGCGAGCGCGGCTTGATGTCGATCTCAGGCATGCCTCAGATCCTACGCCGCAGGGGATGTCAGATCGGTGCCGCGAGCCGCTCGACGGTGTTCGGATGCGTGCCGTTCATCCGGAGGGTCTACCGTCGAGGGCATGATCCAGGTCGGCTTGAGCACGATCTCCGTCTTCCCCAAGGGGGTCGAGGACGGATTCCGACTCTCGCGCGAGGCGGGCTTCGACGGCGTCGAGGTGATGGTCACTACCGACGCGAAGACGCGCAGCCCCGAGAAGCTGCTCGAGCTGTCGGAGCGCTACGAGCAACACATCATGGCCATCCACGCGCCCGTCGTGCTGCTCACGACGTTCGTGTGGGGCCGCGACCCGTTCGTGAAGCTCGATCGCTCGGCCGAGCTCGCGGTCTCGGTCGGCGCGCCCACGGTCGTCGTGCATCCGCCCTTCCGCTGGCAGGGCAAGTACGCGCGCACCTTCGAGGAGGCGGTGCGCGCGACGGAGGCGAAGCACGGCGTCGAGGTGGCGGTCGAGAACATGTTCCCGTGGGCCGCGGGCGGCGTCGACCGGCAGGCGTACCTGCCGGGCATCGACCCGAGCGCGATGGACGTCGAGCACGCGACGCTCGACTTCTCGCACTGCGCGCTCGCCAAGCGCGACTCGATGCAGCTCGCGCTCGACCTGGGCCAGCGGCTGCGCCACCTGCACCTCACCGACGGCGTCGCGGCCGAGGAGGGGCGCGTGTTCGACGAGCACCTGCTGCCCGGCCACGGCAACGAGCCGGTCGCCGAGGTGCTGCAGATGCTCGCGCGGCAGCGCTGGAGCGGCCAGGTGATCGCCGAGATCAAGACGCGGCAGGCGCGCTCCGAGCGCGACCGGCTGCGACTGCTGACCGAGACGCTCGAGTTCGCTCGCGAGCACCTCGCGATCGGCGAGGCGGACGCGCCCGAGGCGGACAGCGCGGACGAGCCGCACGGGTCGGACGCCGCGTCCGTGCCGACGGGCTCCGCCCCCTCGGATCCCGACGCGGCGCGCTGACCGGCGCTCACCTGGCGCCCGTCGTCGCGGTGGCCGTCGCGAAGTGGCGCTGCGGGCGCGGTTCGCTGCGAAGACGCGACCGACGCGTCACCTCGCCGCCTGACCCGAGCGCGAGGTGGCGCCGCGGGCGCGGTTCCGTGCCAGGACTCGACCTACCCGCCATCTCGCCGAGACG
>DASSWM010000136.1:0-2111 GCA_035704865.1 Agrococcus sp. | reverse complement strand
GCCGTGCTGGGAGCCGGGCAGCGGATCGGCGCCGTGCTCGTCGGCGGCGCGGCACCGCTGAGCGAGCTGCAGCGGCGCACGCTCGAGCGCTCGGCGCAGATCCTCGCGCTCGTGACCATGCAGCGCAACGCAGTGGTGGATGCCGAGGAGCGCGTCCGCGGCGAGCTCGTGCTCGATCTGCTCGACAGCGCGGACACGGCCGCCGCCGTGCGACGCGCGCGGCAGCGCGGGGTCGCCGTCGACCGCCCCTGGAGCACGGTCGCCGTGCGGGTCGCCGAGAGCGAGCGCTCGCGCGCCGCCGCCCGACTGCGGCAGCTGCGGGGCGCGCTCGTCGCGCTCGCCCCCGATGGCTGCGCGGTGCTCGTGCAGGAGGACGACGCGCAGCGCGCGGCGACCGCCGTGCGGTCGCTCCTCGACGGCATGTCGGCGATCGTCGTGGCGCAGCCCGTCGCGAGCCTGGCGCACGCGCGTGCCGGGATGCGCGATGCGGCGCGCGCGGCGCGCCTGCTGCGGGGGCTCGGGCTCACGGATGCGGCGACGACCGCGGTCGAGCTCGGCCCGTACGCCGCGATGTTCGACGACGACGGGGCACGCGCCCGCGCGTTCATCGGCGCCTCGATCGGTGCGGTGCTCGAGTGGGACGCCCGACGCGGCACGGACCTCGTCGCCACCCTCGCCGCCATCCTCAGCGCCCAGGGCTCGGCGTCGGTCGCGGCCCGTCGCCTGCAGGTGCACGTCAGCACCGTCAAGCAGCGCGCGGCACGCCTCCGGAGCATCCTCGGCGACGACTGGGATGCGCCCGAGGCGCGCTTCCGGATCGAGGTGGCCGTCCGCCTCCACCTCGCGCTCCAGGGTCTCGAGGAGACACATTCGACCGCGTGAATGTGGCTGGTCCGGCCATGGTCGTCGGCCTCGCGGCGCGTTTGACTGATGCGGTCGACGAGGGTGCGGCAGCGAAGGGGTGGCGAGGATGGCACGGACGAGCAGGCTGAGCGGGCTGCGCAACCACACGATCGAGGAGCGGCGCGCGATCGTCGCGGATGCGCTCGGCACCGAGGGCGCCCTCGCTGCGCTCGTCGACGGCGGCCTCGACGCGGACCGCGCCGACCGCATGATCGAGCACGTCGTCGGCCAGATCGGCATCCCGGTCGGCGTCGCGACCAACTTCATCGTCAACGGGCGAGAGGTGCTCGTGCCGATGGCGACCGAGGAGCCGTCGGTCGTGGCAGCCGCGAGCAACGTCGCGCGCATGGCGCGGGAGCGCGGCGGCTTCACGACGTCGAGCACGACGCCCATCATGCAGGCGCAGATCCACGTGGTCGACGTCGCCGACCCGCATGGCGCGCGCCTGCGGATCCTGGAGCAGCGAGCGGCGCTCATGGCCCTCGCCGACGAGCAGGACCCGCGACTGGTGCAGCTCGGCGGCGGCGTCCGCGATCTGATCGTCCGGATCGTGGCGCGCAACGGGCGGCAGCACGTCGTCGCGCATCTGCTCGTCGACGTGCGCGACGCGATGGGCGCCAACGCCGTCAACACGATGGCCGAGGCGATCTCGGGCCGCGTCGCCGAGCTCGCGGGCGGGCGCCCGCTGCTGCGGATCCTGACCAACAAGGCCGACCTGCGGCTGAGCCGCGCGCGGGTCGTGATCCCGGCCGAGATGCTCGGCGGTGCGGAGATCGTGGACAACATGATCCGCGGCGCGCAGCTCGCCGAGGACGACCCCTACCGGGCCGCCACGCACAACAAGGGCATCATGAACGGCATCACGGCCGTCGTGCTCGCAACCGGCAACGACACGCGCGCCGTCGAGGCGGGTGCGCACTCGCACGCGGTCCAGGACGGCCACTACGGCTCGCTGTCCCGCTTCGAGCGCACCGGGGATGGCGACCTCGTCGCGACGCTCGAGCTCCCGCTCGCGGTCGGTCTCGTCGGCGGCGCGACCAAGTCGCACCCGGCGGCGCAGGCGGCCGTCGCGCTGACCGAGGTGGAGACGGCACAGGAGCTGGCGGAGCTCATCTGCGCGGTCGGCCTCTCGCAGAACGTCGCCGCCGTCCGCGCGCTCGCCGCCGAGGGCATCCAGCAGGGCCACATGGCGCTGCACGCTCGGAACG
>DASSWM010000135.1:0-10504 GCA_035704865.1 Agrococcus sp. | reverse complement strand
CCGCACATGACCACCACCCTCATCTCCGGCGGCACCGTGGTGAGCGCGACGGGGCGCGTCGAGGCCGACGTGCTCGTCGACGGCGAGCGCATCGTCGCCGTGCTGCAGCCCGGCAGCGAACTGCTCGGGGCGGATGTCGCGACCTCCGTCGCCCGCGTCATCGACGCCCCCGGCAAGTACGTGATCCCCGGCGGCATCGACGCGCACACGCACATGCAGCTCCCGTTCGGCGGCACCGAGGCGTCCGACACGTTCGAGTCGGGCACCCGAGCCGCCGCGCACGGCGGCACGACCTCGATCATCGACTTCGCGGTGCAGACCTACGGCCAGCGCATCGAGGACGGCCTCGCGGCCTGGCACGAGAAGGCCGGCGGCAACTGCGCGATCGACTACGGATTCCACCAGATCGTCGGCGACGTCAACGAGGCGTCCATCGAGGCGATGAAGCGCCTGCCCGACGAGGGCGTCTCGAGCTTCAAGCTGTTCATGGCCTACCCCGGGGTCTTCTACTCCGATGACGCGCAGATCCTCAAGGCGATGCAGGTGTCCCGCGACACCGGCATGCTCACGATGATGCACGCCGAGAACGGGCCCGCCATCGACGTGCTCGCCGAGCAGCTCGTCGCGCAGGGCAAGACCGATCCGTACTACCACGGCATCGCTCGCGCCTGGCAGATGGAGGAGGAGGCGACCCACCGCGCGATCATGCTGGCGGACGTCGCGGGCGCGCCGCTGTACGTCGTGCACGTGAGCGCCAAGCAGGCAGTGGCACAGATCGCCACCGCCCGCGACCGCGGCAGCAACGTGTTCGGCGAGACCTGCCCGCAGTACCTCTACCTCTCGCTCGAGGATCAGCTGGGCGCGAGCGGCGACGAGTGGGGGGAGTTCGAGGGCGCCAAGTGGGTGTGCTCGACGCCGCTGCGCTCGAAGCACGAGCACCACCAGGACGAGCTGTGGACGGCGCTGCGCACCAACGACCTGCAGATGGTCTCGACCGACCACTGCCCCTTCTGCATGAAGGATCAGAAGGAGCTCGGGCTCGGCGACTTCTCGAAGATCCCGAACGGCATCGGCTCGATCGAGCACCGCATGAACCTGCTCTACCAGGGCGTCGTCGACGGCCACATCTCGCTCGAGCGCTGGGTCGAGATCACCGCCACGACGCCCGCGCGCATGTTCGGCCTCTACGGGAGGAAGGGCGTCATCCAGCCGGGAGCCGACGCCGACATCGTCGTCTACGACCCGAACGGGCACACCTCGATCGGCATCGACAAGACGCACCACATGAACATGGACTACGCCGCGTGGGAGGGCTACGAGATCGACGGCCACGTCGACACGGTCATGAGCCGCGGCCGCATCGTGGTCGACGACGACCAGTACCTCGGCAAGCCCGGCGACGGCGCGTTCGTCAAGCGCGGCCTGAGCCAGTACCTGCTGTGAGCGCGATGCAGGCGGCCAGGATCGCCCGAGAGAGCGGAGCATGATGGAGTTCGGTGCCGTCTTCCAGACCAACCCGCCCGCGAGCCGCGTCGTGCAGCTCGCGCAGCTCGCCGAGGTGCACGGCTTCAGTCACGTGTGGACTTTCGACTCGCACGTGCTGTGGCAGGAGCCCTACGTCATCCACTCCGCGGTCCTCGCCGCGACCCGTCGCGTGAAGGTCGGCCCGTTCGTCACGAACCCGGCGACGCGCGACTGGGCCGTGACCGCCTCCACGTTCGCGACCCTCAACGAGATGTACGGCAACCGCACGGTGTGCGGCATCGGCCGCGGCGACTCCGCGGTGCGCGTGGGCGGCGGCGAGCCGACGACCCTCAAGCAGCTGCGCGAGGCCGTGCACGTCATCCGCGAGCTCGGCTCGAGCCGCGCGGTCGAGGTCGGCGACGTGACGCTGCGGCTGCCGTGGTCGCAGGGCTCCGAGCTGCCCGTGTGGGTCGCGGCCTACGGCCCGCGCGCGCTGCAGCTCGCGGGCGAGGTCGGCGACGGCTTCATCCTGCAGCTCGCCGACCCCGAGATCACGAAGTGGATGATCGAGCACGTGCGCACCGCCGCCGAGAACGCCGGCCGCGACCCGATGGCGATCAAGATCTGCGTCGCGGGCCCCGCTTACGTCGGCGACGACATCGCCCACCAGCGCGACCAGTCCCGCTGGTTCGGCGGCATGGTCGGCAACCACGTCGCCGACATCGTGCAGCGCTACGGCCGGGGTGCGGACGGCCAGGGCGACGCGATCCCCGCCGACCTCGCCGCCTACATCGAGCAGCGCGACGGCTACGACTACAACACGCACGGCAAGGCCGACAACGACCACGTCGACTTCGTGCCCGATGCGATCGTCGACCGCTTCTGCGTGCTCGGCACCGCCGACGACCACATCGAGAAGCTCACGCGGCTGCGCGAGCTCGGCGTCGACCAGTTCGCCGCCTACGTCATGCACGACGACAAGGAGGAGACGCTGCGCCAGTACGGCGAGCGCATCATCCCGGCGCTGCGCGAGAGCGCGAGGGCGAGGAGCTGACCGGCGCCGGATAGCATCCGGCTGAGGGGCACCGCGGCGGCCGCGGCGCCCATGGCGACGAGCGAGGAGCGAGAGATGACGACCCTGGACCCCGCAGCACCGACCCCCGCAGCAGTGGACACCGCGGCACCGAGCCCGGCAACACCGAACCCCGCCGACGGCGCCCGCGCCCGCGAGCTCGACCGCCTCATCCTGCACTCGTGGTCGAAGCACGGCAGCACCAACCCGTTCACGATCGCGCGCGGCGAGGGCGTGCGGCTGTGGGACTACGACGGCCGCGAGTACCTCGACTTCTCCAGCCAGCTCGTCAACGCCAACATCGGCCACTCGCACCCGAAGGTCGTCGCCGCCATCCAGCGGCAGGCCGCGGAGCTCGCGACGATCGCGCCCGCCACCACGAACCTCACGCGCGGCGAGGCGGCCGAGCGCATCCTGTCGAAGATCGATCGCATGGCCGCCGTCTTCTTCACCAACGGCGGGGCGGATGCGGTCGAGAACGCGATCAGGATGGCCCGCGTCCACACGGGGCGGGCCAAGGTGCTCTCGCACTACCGCTCGTACCACGGCAACACCGGCGCCGCGATCAACGCGACCGGCGACACGCGCCGCGTCGGCAACGAGTTCGCGACCGGCCACGTGCACTGCTTCGGGCCGTTCCTGTACCGCTCGGAGTTCTGGGCGGAGACCGAGGAGCAGGAGGGCGAGCGCGCCCTGCAGCACGCCCGCCGCGTCATCGAGTCGGAGGGCCCGTCGACGTTCGCCGCGATCCTGGTCGAGGCGGTGCCCGGCACGGCCGGCATCCTGCCGCCCCCGCCCGGCTACCTGCAGGGTCTGCGCGAGCTCGCCGACGAGCACGGCATCGTGCTCATCATCGACGAGGTGATGGCCGGCTTCGGCCGCACGGGCGAGTGGTTCGCGCACCAGCACGACGGCGTCAAGCCCGACCTCGTGACGTTCGCGAAGGGCTCCAACTCGGGCTACGTGCCGGTCGGCGGCGTCATCATGACCGACGAGATCCTCGGCACCTTCAAGGACCGCGCGATCCCCGGCGGCCTCACCTACTCCGGCCACCCGCTCGCCGCCGCCTCGATCGTCGCCTCGATCGACGCCATGACCGACGAGGGCATCATCGAGCACGCCAAGCACCTGGGGGAGGACATCCTCGGGCCGGGCCTGCGCGAGCTCGCCGAGCGGCACCCGATCATCGGCGAGGTGCGCGGGCGCGGCTGCTTCTGGGCCCTCGACCTCGTGACCGACCGCGGCACGCGCGAGCCCGTCGACGCATCCGTCATCGCCGGCCTGAAGAGCGCGCTGCTCGAGCGCGGCTACGTGCCGTTCGCGGCCGACAACCGCATCCACGTCGTGCCGCCGCTCGTGATGAGCGACGACGACGCGCGCCGCGGCCTCGAGATCCTCGACGAGGTCTTCGCCGCCCACGCCGGCTGACCCGGCTCGTCCGCCGGACGGCGACCTGGTCCGGCAGCCCGGGAACTCGGCTGCCAGACCAGGCGCCCGTCTGACGAGCGGTGCGATCGCCCCGGCGCGCCTGACAGACTCGACGGCATGAGCATTCACCTGCTGGGCGGCGGCTGGGCCGAGGACGAGTCGCGCTGGACGGGCCGGTTCGTCGACGAGGCGCGCGAGCGCGCGGGCGGCCCGCCGACCATCGCGGTCGTGCTGTGGGCGGCGGACGAGGCCGAGGGCGCGACGTGGCACGGCGACTACGTCGACGACCTGACGAAGCTCGGCGCGGGCGAGGTGCGCATCGTGCAGCTCACGGCCGAGCGCACGCTCCTGCCCACCGATCTCGGCGGCGCCGACGGCATCTTCGTCGGCGGCGGCGTCACGCCGGGCTACCACGCGGCGATCATGCCGGCGGCCGACACGATCCGCGGCCTCGTCGCGACGGGCGTGCCGTACGCGGGCTTCTCCGCCGGCGCCATGATCGCCGGCGACGTCGCCCTGTTGGGCGGCTGGCGCATCGGCGGCGTGCCGGTCGTCGCGCAGACGAGCGGCGAGGGGCTCGACGACGTGACGCTCGACGCGGGCCTGGGCCTGGTCGACCTCGTCGTCGACGTGCACTGCGCGCAGTACGGCACCCTCTCGCGCGCCGTCGCGATCGTCGACGCGCGCCTCGCCGAGCGGGTGGTGGCGATCGACGAGAACACGTCGCTCATCGTCGGCGGCGGCGGCCTCGAGGTGGCCGGCGACGGCAGCGTCTGGACGGTCGAGCGCGAGGGCGAGGCCGAGCGCGTGAGCGTCGCCATCCTCTCGGCATGACCGGCGCAGCACCCGGCCCCGCAGACGCCGCCGGCATGCCCGGCGATCCGGGCGCTGCGGGCTCCATGGGCGCTGCGGGCATCGCCGACCGCCCGCTGCGCGAGCTCGTGCACGAGAGCTGGGCGGATGCGCTGGCGCCCGTCGCGCACGTCGTGCACGACCTGGGCGGGCGGTTGCGCGCCGAGGACGCCGAGGGCAGGCCCTGGCTGCCGCCAGCGGCGCGCGTGCTGCGCGCGTTCGAGCGCCCGATGGACGACGTCAGGGCCGCCATCCTCGGCCAGGACCCCTACCCGACGCCCGGCCACTCGATCGGCCTCGCCTTCGCGGTCGAGCGGCACGTGCGGCCGCTGCCGCGCTCGCTGCGCAACATCTACCGCGAGCTGCACGACGACCTCGGCGTCGAGCCCGCCCCGCACGGCGACCTGACCGCCTGGGCCGACCAGGGCGTGCTGCTGCTCAACCGCGTGCTCACCGTCGGCTCGGGGCAGACCGACTCGCACCGCGGCTGGGGTTGGGAGCAGGTGACCGAGACCGCGATCCGCGCGCTCGTGGAGCGTCGCCGGCCGGACGGCTCGCGCGCGCCGCTCGTGGCGATCCTGTGGGGGCTGCGGGCGCAGCGCCTCGCGCCCATGCTCGAGGGCGTGCCGATCATCGCGTCGCCGCATCCGTCGCCGCTCTCGGCCAGTCGCGGCTTCTTCGGCTCGCGGCCGTTCTCGCGCGCCAACGCGGCGCTCGGCGCGCAGGGGAGCGCGCCGATCGACTGGCGGATCCCCGCGGATCCGGCCTGATCGGGCCCGGTCAGGACTGAGGACGGGCATCGCCCAAGCGGCGCTGAGGGAAGCCGCAAGGTTTCATAACAGTGATTGCAAACCCGACGGCGACGCGTCACGCTGTGCTCAGCGGTCGCGGACGCAGCCGCAGGAAGGCATCGCCATGGCCGTCGCCCAGCATCGCGCTCCCACCGCCTACGCGGTGCCCACGCCGTGGGCAGCCGCCCTCGCCGTCGGCATCGGCCTCGTCGCCGGCGTCGGCATCGCCCTCGCCGTCGCGCCCGGTCCCTCCGCGTTCGCCACCGGCATCACCTACGGGCTCATCCTCGGCATCCCCGCCGCCGTCGCGGTCGTGTTCGCCCGCCGCGCGGTCGAGCAGGGCGCGACGTCGTGGATGGTGGGCCTCATCGGCCTCGGCGGCGTCGTGGTCGTCGCGGCGCTGCTGTTCGCGCTCACGCAGCTCGATGTCGGCATGGCGCCCGTGGGCGCCGCGCTCGGCATCGCGACCGGCATCCTCTCGCTCGTCGCGGGGCTCGCGCTCGCGCGCCACCGGCGCGAGGGGGAGCAGGACGTCACGCCGCGTCGGCACTGAGCAGCGACAGTGCGCATCCTTCGGCACTGAGCACCGCCGCTGCCGCCGTCCGGCAGGATGGGGGCATGGAGCGACTCCGCGTCTGGCTCGCCGCACTCGTGCTGGCGCTGCCGCCTGCGGCGATCGCGATCAGCTGGGCGGTGCTCGCGCCCGAGCTGCCCGACACGATCGCGACCCACTGGTCGGGCACCGACGTCGCCGACGGCTTCTCGGCGACCGTGCCGACGGCGCTGACCCTGCTCGCCATCACGGGCGCGATGCTCGTGGTTGCGCTCGTGCTCGCCGCCGTGCCGATGGGGGAGCGCCTGCGCGCCACCGTGCTGTCGCTGCTCGCGGCCGTGAGCGCCATGCTCGCCGCCGGCTGGGTCGTGTCGGCCGCCACGACCGTCGAGGCGGGCAGTGCCGAGCGCGCGGTGCTCGGCCCCTGGGTGCTCGTGCTGCTCGGCTCGGCCGTGCTGCTGCTGGTGCCCTGGTTCCTGCATCCGCGCGAGCACGCCGGCCGGCACCGCCCGGAGGCGCCGCTCGCGCTGCCGTCGGCGCCGGCCGCCACGTGGCAGAGCACCGCGACCGCGCCCGCGTTCCTGTGGCTCGCGGCGGCACTCGCGGCCGGCGGCGCGCTGCTGCTCGTGCTGCGGCCGACGGCGTCCGCCGCGATCGCGTTGCTCTGCGGCGTCCTGCTCGTCGTCGCGGCCGTCGTCCTCGCCTCGCTCGCGCGCATCCACGTGACGGCCGACAGCACCGGCCTGCGCGTGCGGGGCGCCGTGCTCGGCATCCCGCTGCGCACGATCGCGACCGACCGCATCCGCGTGGTGGAGGCGCTCGTCATCGAGCCGATGGAGTGGGGCGGATGGGGCTACCGCGGTCTCCCGGGGCGGGTCGCGATCGTGCTGCGGCGCGGCCCGGGCATCGTCGTCACGATGCGCAACGGCACGCGCTTCGCGGTCACGGTCGATGATGCGCAGGACGGCGCCGCGACGCTCGCGGCCGTGATCGACGGCAGCCGGGCCGACGAGACGCGGCCGCTGCCCAAGCGGCCCGGCGGCGCGTAGTCGGCGGCAGCGGCGCTTCGTAGCGGGCAGCATGCGGCGCCCCGCGCCGACGCATGCCGCGTCCGGGCGTCGAGCGCTGCAGCGCGTCCGCGCCGACGCGCGCCGCGCGCCCGTGTCGGCCCGCAGTGGCACGATGGAGGGGTGACCGAGTTCGACGAGTGGCGCGCGGCGCGCGAGCGCGCCGACGCGCAGGCCGCGGCGGCGGCAGCCGCGAGCGACGCGAGCGCGACCGTCACCGACCTCGGGCCCGGCTTCTGGATGGTGTCGGTGCGCGGCGCGACGCGCGGCTTCATCGTGCAGGTCGAGGTGCGGGGCGAAGTGCGCTTCGAGGCGCGCCTGCGCCACATGAACCCCGGCCAGGGCACCCGCATCGGCGAGTACTGGGAGCTCGAGAAGGCCATCTCGGCGATCCTCGCGGAGCCGCCGCGCTTCACGGGCCGCGACCCGTTCCGGGAGCTGACGAACTACGCCACGCGCGACGAGATGCGCGAGCGCACCGAGCGCAAGCGGCTGCAGCGCAGGGCCGGGCGGTACCTGGGTTGACCGCGATCCACGAGCTGGGCGCGCTCGAGCTGTGGCGGCTGCTGCATGCGCGCGAGCTGAGCGCCGTGCAGGTGGCCGAGCACTTCCTCGACCGCATCGAGCGGCTCGACGAGGCGAACGCGTTCGTGCACGTCGACGCCGGGCTCGCGCTCGAGCGCGCCCGCGCCGCCGACGCGGCCGAGGATCGCACGGGCATCATCCACGGGCTGCCGTTCGCCGACAAGCACCTCACGCCGCGCGCCGGCCAGCCCGCGGGCATGGGCAGCCGCTGGCTCGAAGGCACGGTCGCCGGCGAGACGCACCCGCTCGCGCAGGTGCTCGACGACGGCGGCGGCGTCGTGCTCGGCCGCACGGCCGCGCCCGAGTTCGGCTTCGCCGGCTACACGCGCTCGGCGGTGCACGGACCCACCACCCTGCCCGGCCGCCCCGACCTGCACGCGGGCGGCTCCTCCGGCGGCGCCGCGGCCGCGGTCGCGCAGGGAATGCTGCCGTTCGCGCCCGGCTCCGACGGCGGCGGCTCGATCCGCATCCCCGCCGCGACCTGCGGCCTCGTGGGGCTGAAGCCCACGCGCGGCCGCATTCCCGCGCAGGGCGGCGTCGGCGTCGTCGGCGGCCTCACGACCGCCGGCGCGATCGCGCGCTCGGTCATCGACGTGGCGCTGCTCACCGATGCGCTCATCGGCCGCGTGAACGGCATCACGCCGCACCCGCTCGCGCTCCGCGCCCCGGAGCGCGACGACGGCTCGCTGCTGGCGGCGGCGATGCGCGGTCAGGGGCGCTTCCGCATCGCCGTCCTGACCGGCGGCACGCCCTGGGACGCGACCCACGACATCCGCATCTCGCCGGAGGCCACCGCCGCCGTCGACGCGACGGTGCGGGCGCTCGAGGCCTTCGGGCACGAGGTGGGCGAGGTGGCGCTGCCGGATGCGTCGGGCGACCTGGGCGTGCCGGGCGTCGACGGGTACGCGGCCGCGTTCACGGACCTGTGGCGCGGCGGCGCGGCGACGATCCCGATCCCGCGCGACGAGCGGCACCTGCTCGAGCCCCTCGCGCGCTGGATCATCGGCACGAGCGACGAGCTCACGGCCGGCGGGCTCGCGAAGGCGCAGCTGTGGGCGTCGGAGTACGAGCGGCGCGTGATCGCCGCGTTCGCGCCCTGGGATGCGGTGCTCACGCCGACGACGGCGCTCACGCCCCGGCCGCTCGACTGGTACCCGATCGACGACGGCGCGGCCGACTTCGACGCGCAGGTGCTGCACACGCCGCACACGTCGTTCGTGAACCTCACGGGGCTGCCGGCGCTCTCGCTGCCGGTGCACCAGACCGGCGAGGGGCTGCCGATGGGCGCGCAGCTCATCGGCAGGCCGGGGGAGGAGGCGACGCTGCTCGCCATCGGCCGCCAGCTCGAGCGCCGCATCCCGTGGACGCAGCGCGTCGTCGACCGCATGGCGGCGTAGCGGGCGCTCGGCGCCGCTGCCACCACCAGCTCCGGGGTGCCGGCCGGTCGAGGCTCGGCTCAGGAGGGAGCGGCGTCCTCGGGCGGCCGACTGCTCCCGCGCTTGTAGCCGCCCTTCTCGAGCCCCGCCTCGATCTCGAAGCGGTTGCGCAGCGCGTCCTGCCCCGCCGCGAGGTACATCGGGATGAACCACAGGCCGTAGCGCTGCCACTGCAGGCGGTGCACGTCCTCGTGCTCGAGCACCTCGGGGGAGTCGGATGCGCCGGTCAAGTAGGTCGCGCCGATGGTCGTGCCGCCGCGGCCGTACGCGCACTTCGGCAGACCGGTGATCACGTGCAGCTCGCCGACCCGGCGCTCCTCGCCGCCGAGGATGCGCCCCCACAGCCGCGCCGCCAGGGTCGCGAACCGGTGGCCCGCGCGGGCGACGGGCGGGGCGGTGAGCGCCCGGAACGCGGGCCCGCCGGCCGAGCGCCCGATCGCGCCGACCGCCGTGCCGACGCGGGCGATCGGGCTGCGACGCGAATCTGCCATGCGGCCGACGATAGCGCGCCGATACCCTGGTCTCATGCGCCCGGAGCCGTTCGGCAACCCTGACGGCGTACCCGCTCAATCGCCGCTGCGGGTCGCCGTCGTGTCGATGCACACGTCGCCGGCCGACCGTCCCGGCAAGGGCGACGCGGGCGGCATGAACGTGCTCGTGCTCGAGAGCGCGATGGCGCTCGCGGCCCGCGGCAACCAGGTCGACGTCTTCACCCGCTCGGCGGGAGCCCCGCACACCGAGTCGCTCGCGCCCGGCGTCACGCTCTACGCGCTCGAGACCGGCGGCGGCATCGTGCGCAAGCACGAGCTGCCCAACCTCGCCGACGCGTTCGGCGAGCAGCTCGAGCGCGCGGCGCTCGCGGCGAGCGCCCCCTACGACGTGATCCACGCGCACTACTGGCTCTCGGGCCTCGCGGCGCTGCCCGTCTCGCTCTCGCTCGGCATGCCCATCGTGCAGACCTTCCACACGCTCGCGGAGGAGAAGAACCGCCGGGTGGGCGAGGGCACGCGCGCCGAGCCCGAGCGGCGGCTGCTGACCGAGCGCTACCTCGCCGGCGAGGTCGACGCGATCGCGGCGGTCTCGCGCGCCGAGATCGACGTGCTCTGCGACGGCGTGGGCGCCCCGGCCGAGCGGGTGTGGCTCGTGCCGCCCGCGGTCGACACGCTGCTGTTCCACCCGGAGCCCCTGCCCTCGCGGCTCGAGGTGCGCTCGCGGCTCGGCGTGCGCCCCGAGGACGGGCTCGTCGTGTGCGTCGG
>DASSWM010000134.1:0-3113 GCA_035704865.1 Agrococcus sp. | reverse complement strand
AGCGGGGCGAGGTAGCCGTCCATCGAGAAGACGCCGTCGGTGACGATGAGGCGGCGGCGCGCGCCCTGCGCGTCCTGCAGGTGCGCCTCGAGCTCCGCCATGTCGCGGTTGGCGTAGCGGTAGCGCTTCGCCTTCGACAGGCGGATGCCGTCGATGATCGACGCGTGGTTCAGGGCATCCGAGATCACGGCGTCGTCGCCGCCCAGCAGCGTCTCGAACAGGCCGCCGTTCGCGTCGAAGCAGGAGGAGTAGAGGATGCACGCCTCCTGGCTGAGGAACGCGGCGAGCCGCGACTCGAGCTCAAGGTGCTGGGTCTGCGTGCCGCAGATGAAGCGCACCGACGCCATGCCGAAGCCCCACTCGTCGAGCGCGGCGCGCGCGGCCTCGACGATGCGCGGGTCGTCGGCGAGCCCGAGGTAGTTGTTGGCGCAGAAGTTCAGCACCTCCTGCCCGTTCGCGACCACCGTCGCGGCCTGCGGCGAGTCGATGGCGCGCTCGCGCTTGGTGAGGCCGGCGGCCTCGATCTCGGCGAGCTCGTCGGCGATGGCGTCTCGGATGGAGAACACGGGGCTCCTTAGCTGGTGAAGTCGAGGATGACCTTGCCGGCGGCGCCCGAGCGGGCGCGCTCGAACGCGCCCTCCCAGTCGGCGAAGGCGAAGCGGTCGGTGATGACGGGGGAGACGTCGAGGCCCGTCTGGGCCATCGCCGCCATGGCGTACCAGGTCTCGAACATCTCGCGGCCGTAGATGCCCTGGATCGTGAGCATGTGCGAGACGACCTTGCCGAAGTCGAGCTCGATGGGCGCCGAGGGCAGCCCCAGCATCGCCATGCGGCCGCCGAAGTTGAGGTTCTCGATGATGCCGACGAGCGCCGTGGGCGAGCCCGACATCTCGAGCGCGACGTCGAAGCCCTCGGTCATGCCCAGCTCGCGCTGCATGTCCTTGATCTCCGCCTCGCGCGGGTTGAGGGCGCGGAAGCCGAGCGTGCGGGCGAGCTCGAGCCGCGGCTCGGAGATGTCGGTGACGACGATGTGGCGGGCGCCCGCGTGCCGGGCGACCATCGCGGCCATGAGGCCGATGGGGCCGGCGCCGGTGACGAGCACGTCCTCGCCGACGACGGGGAACTTCAGCGCCGTGTGCACGGCGTTGCCGAACGGGTCGTAGATGCCGAACACGTCGAGCTGCTCGGACGTCGCCGACGCGGCGGTCACGCCCGGGTGCACCCACACGTTCGCCGCCGGCAGCACGACGTACTCGGCGAAGCCGCCGTCGCGCTGCACGCCGAGGTTGGAGGTGCGGATGCACAGGTGGCGGCGGCCGGCCCGGCAGTTGCGGCAGTGCCCGCACACGACGTGCCCCTCGCCGCTCATGAGCTGGCCGACGGCGTAGTCGGTCACGCCCTCGCCGACCTCCACGATCTCGCCGCAGAACTCGTGCCCCACCGTGAGCCCGGGCCGCACGGCCGACTGCGCCCACGCATCCCAGGCGTCGATGTGCAGGTCGGTGCCGCAGATGCCGGCGCGCAGCACCTGCACCTTCACGTGCCCCGGCGGGGTCTCGGGCTCGGGGATCTCGACCAGCTCGAGTCCTGGCCTGCCTCGGGTCACGAGTGCGTGCATGGGCGTCTCCGTCGACGGTGGTGGGTGTGCCGCGACCATCCTGCCACCTGTGCGCGGGCCGGACGGGCGCGCGGCGCTCGGTACCCTGGGAGCATGACCGATCCGTATGCGTCCGCCGGCGTCGACACCGGGGCGGGCGACCGCGCGGTGGAGCTCATGAAGGCCGCGGTCTCGCGCACCCACGGGCCGGGCGTGCTGGGCGGCTTCGGCGGCTTCGCCGGGCTGTTCGACCTCTCGGCGGTCGGCTCGTACGCGAAGCCGCTGCTGGCGACCTCGACCGACGGCGTCGGCACCAAGATCGCGCTCGCGCAGGCGATCGACAAGCACGACACGATCGGCCAGGACCTCGTGGGCATGGTCGTCGACGACATCGTCGTGGTCGGCGCGAAGCCGCTGTTCATGACCGACTACATCGCCACCGGCCGCGTCGTGCCCGAGCGCATCGCCGACATCGTGCGCGGCATCGCCGAGGCGTGCGAGGCGACCGGCACCGCCCTCGTCGGCGGCGAGACGGCCGAGCACCCCGGCGTGATGGAGCCCGACGACTACGACGTGGCGGGCGCCGCCGTGGGCATCGTCGAGGCGGATGCGGTGCTGGGCGCCGAGCGCGTCGGCGCCGGCGACGTCGTGGTCGCCATGGCCTCCTCCGGGCTGCACTCGAACGGCTTCAGCCTCGTGCGCCACATCCTGGCCGAGCGCGGCATCGCGCTCACCGACCGCGTGGACGAGCTCGGCGGCGTCGCGGCCGAGGCGCTGCTGGAGCCGACCCGGCTCTACACGCTGCCGCTGCTGGGCATGCTCGAGTCGGGCCTCGGCATCCGCTCCATCTCGCACGTGACCGGCGGCGGCATCGCCGCCAACCTCGCGCGCGTGCTGCCGCAGCGGCTCGCCGTCGAGATCGACCGCTCGGGCTGGCAGGTGCCCGAGGTGTTCGACGCGCTCGCGCAGCTCGGCGGCTTCCCGCTCACCGACGCGGAGGGCACCTGGAACCTCGGCCTCGGCATGCTCGTCGTGGTCGACGCCGCGGATGCGCCGAGTGTCATCGCCGCGAGCGAGCAGGCCGGCATCCCCGCATGGTCGGTGGGCCGGGTCGAGCAGGCGCCGAGCGACCTCGCCGATTGGGTGCAGGGCGCGAAGGGCGTGGACGGCGGTGCGGTGCGGCTCTCCGGCAGCTACCGCTGAGCGGTGCGTCCGCAGGCCTCTGCGCTGAGCCGGGCGCGTGCGGCGGCCGCGCGCTGAGCGGCGCGGCGCCGCCGACGCGGACGTCCAGGAGACTCTGACCGGACGGGCGTACCGTGGCATGCGGCTCGAGCCCAGCATCACATCTCGAGACAGGAGGTACGGGATGCAGTCGGACGCCGACCGATTCCGGCCACGCGAGCGCGGCGGCACCGCCGAGCATTCACCGCCGACGCCGGGCGCCTCCGGATCCGCGGGCGGCTCGTCGTCCACGCAGGACTCCGCCTCCTCGTTCGGCGCGCAGTACGAGGCGCAG
>DASSWM010000133.1:0-2830 GCA_035704865.1 Agrococcus sp. | reverse complement strand
CGCTCGCCGTTGGGCAGCACGCCGTCCGGATCGATCACAGCGGCGAAGGCCCGGCCCTGGTCGACCAGCAGCTCGGGCGCCAGTGGCGCCTCGGGGTCGACGGCGGCTGCCACCAGGCACCCCTCAGCCCAGGCGAGCTGGTCGAGGGCGGCACGCGGCGCCGCGGGCTCGAGCGTCGAGATGATCGCCCGCGCCCGCGCCAGCGAGAGCTCGCCCGCATCGAGCGCTGCTGCGACGCGCGGGTAGCGGACCTCGATGTCACCGCCGGTCAGACTGATGCCGCGAGTCGTCGCACGCGCCATGGACAGCAGCTCCCGCGCGTCATGAACCCGGATGCCGAACGCGGCAGCGATGGCCTCCTTCGCGGAGGTCTTGCCCAGCTTGAGGCAGAGATCGGTCTCGGGCGAGTCCCCGGACCGCGCGTCGATGGCGCCCGCGAGCCGCACTTGCTGTGCCTGCACCAGGCGGGACAGCTCCGCGACCGGCTCCAGCAGCGCCGCGATCTCGTCATCGGCAGCGGCGGCGAGCGCGGAGGCATCGGCGAACATCGCGTGCACGGCCGACACCGCAGCAGCTGCCTGCTCGATCCGCGTCATCATCGACTCCTCCGTTGCTCCGACGCGCTGCGGGCGATGCCCTCATGCGTTCGAATGCGTGTGCCGACAGTGTATTCGAAGCCACCCACACGGGCATGGTGAGGCGCCGCGCCTGTGGAGAGTGGCGCGCGAGGCGAGGCCGCCTCAGCCCAGCAGGCTCCAGCGCTCGGGCATGAAGCCCTCGGCCTCGAGCACGAACCGGCCGATCGGCGTCGCGGGGCGCTTCTGGATCTTCGCGACCGACGAGCGCAGCTCCTTGAAGGGCTTGCCGTACACCGTCACGTCGCGGCTCGCCGCGAAGTCCTGATCGGGGCGCTCGCGCGGGATGGTCAGCACGCGTCCGGCCGCCCACTCGGGCTCCCGCGGCATCACCGGCTCCAGCTCGATCTCCCGCTTCGCGGGCTCCAGGAACCCTCCGAACGCCACCGGGTCGCCGCCGTCCACGGGCGTGAGCCACCGCATCCACCGGCCCGGGTCGAAGTCGGGGAGCGGATGCGTCGCCGCGGCCTCGACGGCACGTCGCGTGCCGACGTGCCAGCGCTGGTACGGACGATCCTCGGTGCCGTCGAAGGCGTAGAGCTGCAGGTCGAGCAGCGCGTCGTCGGCGTTGAGCGCGTGCGGCTCGATCTCGAGCGTGTCGGCGCGCACGGCGCCGTACGCCCACGGGTGCAGCGACTTGCCGAAGCGCGTCGCCGCCTCGACCACGAGGCCGCCGGACTCCTCGTCGAGCTCGGCCTCGACGCGCAGCGGCACACCCGCCTCGTCGATCGCCCACAGCCCGAACGGGTTCACGGGCTGCTCGCCCTCGTGCTCGGGCGCGGGCTGCGGCTCGGGCAGGAAGTCGAGCGACGACGCGACGAGCAGGTCGCGCTCGTCCGACTCCCACTCGTCGTCGAGGGTCGCGTCGGCGCGCACCTCGGCGTCCTTCGCCTCCGGCTCGAGGTCGAGCTCGACGAGCCACGCGAAGTCCTCGTCGAGGTCGACGACCTGCTTCACCGCCGTGCTGTAGACACCGGGCGGGATCTCGCCGGCGCCCTCGGGCACGAGCACGTAGGTGCGCGCGAGCCGCGTGGGCGAGTTCGAGAGGGCGATCTCGACGATCGGCCCGCGCCGCGTCTCGAGGAAGCCGTGGATGGGGAAGTCGAGCTCGCCGACGGTCTGCGTCACGGTGCAACGGTAGCCGTCCTGGTCGCGGGCCGCAGGCTTGGCGCCGCATCGCCGGCCGCAGGCTCGGCGCTTCTTCGTGGGTGCGGGGTGGGATGCTGGAGCCATGCGCGGACCAGCAGTGCTCTTCATCCTCGCGGCGCTGTTCATCGTCGAGCTGCTCGCGTGGCTGATCCTCGCGATGTGGGGCTGGACGATCGGCTCGCAGTGGGGCGACACCGCCGGCGCGATCGGCGCGGTGGCCGTGTTCGCCGTCGTCGCCGGGCTGTGGGGGCTGCTCGCATCGCCGAAGTCGCAAGCGCCGAGCTGGGTCAAGTGGACGGTGAAGGTGCTCGTGTTCGGCGGCGCCGCGCTCACGCTCGTGCTGACCGGTCAGCCTGCCGCGGGCATCGCCTTCGCGGTGATCGTCGCAGCGCTGCTGTGGGCCGCGCAGACGGGGGCGGCGCGCGAGACGCTCGAGGCCATCCGGGGTCCGCGCGAGCGCCGCTGATCCCCAGTCGAGCAGGGCGCTGATCGTCAGTCGAGCAGAGCGCTGATCGTCAGTCGAGCAGGGCGCTGATCGTCAGCCGAGCAGGGCGCTGATCGCCCGTCGAGCAGAGCGCTGATCGTCAGTCGAGCAGGGCGCCGCTGCCCGGCGGCAGCGACAGCTCGCCCGAGATCGCCACGTCGGGGTGGGTCTGGAAGCGCAGGCGGCGCTTCGTGACCGGCACGCCCTGCGGCTTGTCGCCGAAGTTGATGACGATCTCGACAGCACCGGTGTGGGGGCGCGTCGGGTCGTCGGTCTCGAGACGGGGGCGACCTGCGGCCGCGCCCTCCTCGACCTGCGACGCGCCCGCCTCGACCCGCGCGCCGCCGTCGGCCGGCAGGGCGCCGCGGATGAGCCGCAGCACACCCGCCTCCTCGAACACCTCGACGCGGTTACGGCTCCAGTGCGGGTCGGTGAGCGCGGGCAGCTCGCGCCGCAGGGACGCGAGGTGGCGGTAGCCGTCGAGCACGCGCGCGTGCCGCTCGCGCCGCGTCTCGGCCCAGTCGAGCTTCGAGCGCTCGAACGTCGCCGGGTCCTGCGGGTC
>DASSWM010000132.1:0-3611 GCA_035704865.1 Agrococcus sp. | reverse complement strand
CGCAGCGGGCGAGGAACTCGCGGTCGTGGCTGACGAGGGCGACGCCGCCGCGGAGCCCCCGGACGAAGGCCTCCAGCCGCTCGAGCCCGTCGAGGTCGAGGTCGTTCGTCGGCTCGTCGAGCAGCACGATGTCGAAGCGCGACAGCAGCAGGGCGGCGAGCCCCACGCGCGCGGCCTGCCCGCCCGAGAGCGAGGTCATGAGCGCCTGCTCGATGGCCGCGCCGTGCAGCTCGAGGCCCAGCTCGGCGAGCACGACGGGCACCCGCTCGTCGAGGTCGGCGGCACCGCTGGCCAGCCATCGGTCGAGGGCGGATGCGTAGGCGTCGGCCGGGTCGGCGCCGGTGCCGGCGGGCGGGAGGTCGGCGAGCGCCGCTGCGGCGGCATCCATCTCCCGCGTCGCCTCGGCGCAGCCCGTGCGGCGGCCGATGTACTCGGCCACCGTCTCGCCGACGACGCGCTCGTGCTCCTGCGGCAGCCAGCCGACGAAGGCGTCGGCGGGCGCGAGCGACACGGAGCCCGCCTGCGGCTCGTCGATGCCCGCGAGCAGCCGCAGCAGCGTCGACTTGCCCGCGCCGTTGGCGCCGACGACCCCGACGACGTCCCCGGGCGCGACGGTGAGGTCGAGCGAGTCGAACAGCGTGCGGTGGCCGTACCCGCCGGCGAGCGCCTGGGCGACGAGGGTTGCGGTCATCCGACGATCCTCTCAGGCGCCAGCGCCCTCCGCCGCGCGTCGCAGCGCCTCGAGCCGCTCGACCGCGGCGTCGATCAGCGCGACATCCGTGCCTCGCACGACGATGCTCGTGCCGTAGGCGCCGCCACCGGAGAACGGGTAGGAGCCGATGCTCAGCTGCGGGAACGCCGCGGCGAGCTCGCGCAGCGGTGTGGCGATGCGGCCCTCGCCGACCTCGAACCGCACCTCGCGCGACTGCACCGGGTCGCCGGCGACGAGCGTGGGCAGCAGCGCGTCGAGCATGATGACGAAGATGCTCGGCACGCCGGCCATGACGTGCACGTTGCTGACGCTGAAGCCGGGCACGCCGGAGACGCCGTTGACGATGAGCGTCGCGCCGTCGGGGATGCGCGCCATCCGCAGGTCGTCGTCCGTCACGGGCCGCCGGGATCCGATGGCCGCTTCGACGAGCCGGCGGGCGTCCTCGCGCACGGCGATCCCGACCTCGAACGCCGCCGCCACGGCGTCGGCCGTGATGTCGTCGTGGGTGGGGCCGATGCCGCCGGAGGTGAAGACGTGATCGTGCGCGGTGCGGAGTGACCGCAGCGCGTCGACGATCACCTGGTGATCGTCAGGCACCACGCGGATCTCGGTCAGGTCGATGCCGACCTCGACGAGCCGGCCGGCGAGGTGATAGCCGTTCGCCTCCCGCGTGCGCCCCGAGAGGATCTCATCGCCGATGACGAGCATGGCCGCAGTCGGATTCGACATGGCTCCAGCCTGGCGTGCTCGCGGATCCGGCGCCAGTCGGTCGACTGCTACGCGATGCCGAGTGCCGCCGCATGCTCGCTGATCGCGCGCGCCAGCTCGACGTCGCGGCTGGTCACGCCGCCGACGTCGTGGCTCGAGAGCGTGACCTCGACCGCGGGATACGTGAGCACGATGTCCGGGTGGTGGTCGGCCGCTTCGGCAGAGTCGCCGATGCGGTTGACGAGCTCGAGCCCGGCGGCGAACGACTTGGATCGGAATCGAGCCGTGAGGGTCTCATCGACCAGACGCCAATCGGCGAGGCGGGCCTCAGCGATGTCGGATGCGGAGAGCTTCCGCTTCGGATCACTCATGTGCTCATCCTGATCGCTCCAGCGCCCGAGGGCTAGCCTTGACCGATGGCACGCTCCCGAGCAGACGGCATCGCCGCTCGCCGCCGCGACGTGCTGGCGGGACTCGAGGACATCGACCGGCAGCTCGCCGAGCTGCGCGCTCTGCGCGAGACGGTCTCGGACGACGACGAGCACGATCCGGACGGGGTCTCGCTGTCGTCGGAGTGGTCGCGACTCGAAGGGCTGAAGCAGACGCAGCTCCAGGCCCTTGCCGCGACCGACGCTGCGGCCGCGCGTGTCGAGAGCGGTGACGACGGCACGTGCGTCGTCTGCGGCGATCCGATCGCGCCCGAGCGCCTCGAGGCGCGACCGGATGCGACCACGTGCATCCGCTGCGCCCGCTGAACCCGCCGCTGCGCCACACTCGTCGGGTGGACGATCTGCACGTGCCCCCTGGCCCCGGAGCGCCGCAAGGCCTTCACGTGCCGGCGGCAGAGCTGGTCGAGCAGTTCTCCCGCTCCTCCGGCCCGGGAGGTCAGGGCGTCAACACCACCGACTCGCGAGTGCAGCTGAGCCTCGACCTGGCCACGACGACCGCTCTGAGCGACGCCCAGCGCGCACGCGTGCTCGATCGGCTCGCCGGGCGACTGCGAGGAACGGTGCTGACGGTCACCGCCTCCGAGCATCGCGCGCAGCTCGACAACCGCGCCGCCGCGAGACGCCGCCTCGCGCTCCTGCTGCGCGACGCCGTGGCTCCCCGCACAGCCCGCCGACCGACTCGGCCCACGAAGGGCTCGCAGCGTCGGCGACTCGACGCGAAGAGCAAGCGCTCTGAGACGAAGCGGAGTCGCAGGCCGCCGACGTCCGAGTGACCTGCCGCACGTCGCGGACGCGTCGACGGAACGTCAGGGCAGCGCAAGGAAGTCGCGCAGCCAACGATCGACCTCGTGCATAGTCGCGGCATCGACGATCCCGGCGTCGCCGACGAGGCGCCCCCGCGACACGGTACGAGGCTGCTCCGTCATCGCGTACGTCGGCCGCTCGAGCTCGAGATCTGGCCCGCGAAGCCTGACGTGATTCGGCCAGCCCCGGTCGTTCGTCGTCGCCGGCACGATGATGGCGAGCGAATCGGCTTGCTCCAGGTAGAGGCCGCTCGCCACGACGAGCACCGGGCGACGCCCTGCCTGCTCGCGGCCGCGAACCGGATCGAGCTCAGCCCACATGACCGAGCCACGACGGACATCAAGCATCGGCGCGGCCGTCGTCGAGCGTCACGTCCCACGACCGGAAGTCGTCCCAGTAGCCCTCGTCCGCCTGCCGGAAGGCGCGCCCGAACGCCTCCATCCGCTGCCGGCGCTCATAGGCATCCAGCAGTCCTTCGATGAGCCGTGCGGCGGAGACGCCCCGCTCGCGTGCATCCCGGTTGATGCGGTCCCGGAGTTCGACGGGCACCTTGATCGTCGTCGTCGCCATGCACAGAAGGATACCGGTAGGTATACCGACATGTCTACCTCGTGGCAGCGAGGGCATTGCACCGAAGCCGCTCGCCGGCCGAGAAGTCGCCCGCGCGCCAGCAGGGCGCTGCATCATGCGCGATGCCCGCGCCTCGGCTGCAGCCTCGCAGGCAGGGAGTAGCCGGGGTCGCCCGGGAAGGCGCCGTGGACGTCCCACGTCAGCTGCAACGCCGGCACCGACGCCTCGTCGGGGCGCTCGTAGAACCGGTTGGCGGCGAACAGCACACGCTCGGGATGAGGGAACGGCTCGACGCGCGCCCGCGTACTCGTGCCGTCCAGATCGACGATCTCGCCTTCCCGCAGATCCCGGTTCTGCCTGACCCGCCG
>DASSWM010000131.1:0-4030 GCA_035704865.1 Agrococcus sp. | reverse complement strand
CGTCACGCCGAGGCCGACGGTCGAGGGCGTGTTCGGCATCGCTCGCACGACCGAGACGGATGCCGGCAGTGCGGCCTCGATGGACGCCGTCGTGGTGCCGGCCGCGATCGAGACGACCACGGCATCCGTCGCCAGATGCGGCGCGATCTCGCGCGCGAGGTCGACGATGCCGACGGGCTTGACGCCCAGCACGACGAGCTTCGCGCCGTCGACCGCTCGCGCGTTGCCGCCCGGCTCGTCCGCGAGCGCGATCGACTCGACGCCCTCGAGCCGGATGCCCTCGGCCTTCTCGCGGCTGCGGTTCGTCACCCTGATGCGCTCGGCCCCTTCGCGGGCCAGCCCCTGCAGGATCGCGCCGCCCATGGAGCCGACGCCGAGCATCGCGATGGGAGGGAGGTTCTCGCTCATGCCGCCAGGCTATCGGCGGCACTCGTGACGCTCACGGCTCGCCCGCGTAGACTCGCCGCCGTGAGCGCATCCCACGGTACGAAGGCAGTCGTCGCCGCGTTCTTCGCGAACACCGGCATCGCCATCACGAAGTTCATCGCCTGGTTCTTCTCGGGCTCCGCGTCGATGCTGGCGGAGGCCATCCACTCGGTCGCCGACGCCGGCAACCAGCTGCTGCTGCTGCTGGGCGGCAGGCTCGCGAAGAAGAAGGCGACGCCCGAGCATCCGTTCGGGTACGGCCGCGAGCGATACATCTGGGCGTTCATCGTGGCGCTCGTGCTGTTCTCGGTCGGCGGGCTGTTCTCGATCTACGAGGGCATCAACAAGCTCCAGCACCCGCACGAGCTCGACGTGCCGTGGCTGCCGCTGACGGTGCTCGCGATCGCGATCGTGCTGGAGTCGTTCTCGATCCGCGTGGCGATCAAGGAGGCCAACGCGGTGCGCGGCAAGGCCGGCTGGTGGGACTTCATCCGCAAGGCGAAGAGCCCGGAGCTGCCGGTCATCCTGCTCGAGGACCTCGCGGCGCTGCTCGGCCTCGTCTTCGCGTTCATCGCCGTCGGTCTCACGGTGCTCACGGGCAACCCGCTGTTCGACGCGCTCGGCACGCTCTGCATCGGCGCCCTGCTGATCGTCGTCGCGGTCGTGCTCGCGATCGAGATGAAGTCGCTGCTGCTCGGCGAGGGCGCGACCCGCGAGGACCACGAGCGGATCCAGCGCATCCTGAATGCGCACACGGGCGTCGAGTCGCTCATCCACATGAAGACGCTCTACCTGGGGCCGGACGAGCTCATGGTCGCGGCGAAGGTCGCCTTCCCGCCGCAGTCCGACATCGAGCACGTCGCGCGCACGATCAACGACCTCGAGTCCGAGCTGCGCGACCAGGTGCCGCACGCGCGCGTCATCTACATCGAGCCCGACCTCTACGTCGAGCAGCCCGAGACCGCGCCGTCGACCGACCACATCGTCATCCAGTCCGGCAACTGACGCCTGCCGTCCCGGCGCCGGTTGTGTAGGCTGTCTGCATGGACTTCCTGCACTCGCTCCTCCTCGCGACCCACCTGATCGGCGCGTCCCTGCTCGTCGGCACGTTCTTCGTGCAGATGCGCGCGAAGGCGGGCCACAACTTCACGATCATGCTGATCGGCGCCTCCCTGCAGCTGGTCTCGGGCGTCGCGCTCTACGGCCTGGCCATGGCCGGCGACGGCGAGCCGAACCACATGAAGCTCGGCATCAAGGGCGTCATCGCGCTCGTCGTCTTCGTCGCCGCGCTCATCGGCTTCCTGCGCCAGAAGGCGATCCGCAAGGAGAAGGCAGGCCTCGTCGCGGGCGGCGCGCAGGTGGTCGCCGACGTCGCGCTCGAGCGCAAGCTCATGCCCTTCTTCCACGCGGCCGGCGGGCTCGCGCTCGTCAACCTGCTCATCGCCGTCTTCTGGGGCTGAGCTGCCGAGCGGTCGTGGGCGGATGGGCTGGATCGACCTGACGGCGTGGGGCCTGGTGCTCGGCACGACGGTCGCGATCGTGCTGCTCGGCCCGCGCATCTGGCGCAGCCGCTCGTGGCAGCGGGCGCGACGCATGGGCGGGCTGGCGTGATCGACGAGATCTACCGGCCGGCCGCCTACGAGCAGCGCATCGCCGACCAGCGGGCCGCCGAGGCCGGCGACGCGCTCGAGCAGCTCGAGCCGCACCACCGCGATCCCGACGGGCCAGCTGCGCGTCCGCCGCGATGATCGCCGCGGCGCCCAGCCCGAGGCTCAGCGCCGGTCGGCGAAGAACGCTCGCAGCTGCGCCTCGGCCTCGTCGGCGAGCACGCCCGAGACCACCTCGACCCGGTGGGGCAGCCGCCGCTCGCGCAGCACGTCCACGACGCTGCCGGCCGCGCCGGCCTTGTCGTCCCAGGCGCCGAACACGACGCGCGCGAGCCTGCCGGCGAGGATCGCGCCCGCGCACATGACGCACGGCTCGAGCGTGACGACGAGCGCGCATCCGTCGAGCCGCCACGAGCCCAGCCGGGTCGCCGCCTCGCGCAGCGCCACCACCTCGGCGTGCGCGGTCGGGTCGTGCCGGGCCTCGCGCTCGTTGCGGCCGCTGCCGATGACGGTGCCGGATGCGTCCACGACGACCGCGCCGACGGGCACGTCGTGCGTCGTGGCGGCCAGGGCCGCCTGCTCGAGCGCCAGCCGCATGAGCGCCTCGTCCCGCGCCGCAGGTCGCATCCGTCTCCTCCTTCGGGCACTAGCCTGAACCCTATGCGAGTCCACGTCGCCGACCACCCGCTCATCACCCACAAGCTGACCGTGCTGCGGGATGCGCGCACGCCCTCCCCCACCTTCCGCGCGCTGGTGGGCGAGCTGATGACGCTGCTCGCCTACGAGGGCACGCGCAACGTGCGGGTGACGCCGAAGGAGATCCAGACGCCCGTGACGACCACCACGGGCGTCGCGATCGCCGAGCCGCGGCCGCTCGTCGTGCCGATCCTGCGCGCGGGCCTGGGCATGCTCGAGGGCATGACCGCGCTCGTGCCGACCGCCGAGGTCGGCTTCCTCGGCATGGCGCGCAACGAGGTCACGCTCGAGCCGGCCACCTACGCCGAGCGGCTGCCCGACGACCTCTCCGACCGCCAGTGCTTCGTGCTCGACCCGATGCTCGCCACCGGCGGCTCGCTCTCGGGCGCCATGCGCTTCCTGTTCGACCGCGGCGCGGTCGACGTCACCGCCATCTGCCTGCTCGGCACGCCGGAGGGCCTCGCGCGCGTCGAGCGCGACATGGCCGGCCACGACGTGACGATCGTGCTGGGCGCGCTCGACGAGGGCCTCGACGAGCGCGGCTTCATCGTGCCGGGGCTCGGCGACGCGGGCGACCGGCTGTACGGCACCGTCGGCGACTGACCGCAGCCGGCTGACGATCGCGCCTTCCCTCCTGGGCGTCGCGGCGATCTCGCAGGCTGTGCCGCGCGACTGATCCGGCCGCGCCGCGCGATTCCGTCATATTTCGTCACATTCTTGCGTTGTTTGACATCGCGCGCTCGAAGCCGCGATACTGGCAGGCATGACGACCACCTTCCGCCCCACGTCCGTCCTCGCGACGAACGGGACGAACGGCATGATGATGCCGGCGGTCGCCATGCGTCGAATGTGTGCTTGAGCACAGCTCGCACCGTCCGACCGCTCCCTGAGGAGTCGCTGACGCGCACGCGTCGCACGCCTCTCGCCTGAGCAGCATCACTGGGCAGCCGCCGATCCGGCAGCGCCCAGGGAGCGGTCCCGAACCGGAACCCGGTTCGCACCCGACATCGACTCCCCCGGTCGACGGCCCTCATCGCCCGTGCCTGCTTGGCACGGCGGCCGCCGACCGCACGCCGGAAGGCCCATCATGACCATCACCGCTCTCCCCACCACCCGCACCCGCCGTCCCTCCCGCGAGACGCCCGCCGTCCACGGCTCGAGCGCCCTCGCACCCGCCCGCACCGCCGCGCCCGAGCCGGCGCAGCGCATCCGCCCCGCCTCGACGGGCGCCGTGAGCGCCGCCCCGGCCGTCGCGGCGCCCGCCGGCCACGTGCGCGCCGTGCCCGAGGGCACCGAGGCGC
>DASSWM010000130.1:0-2492 GCA_035704865.1 Agrococcus sp. | reverse complement strand
GGCTGGTGGTGGCGGCGGCGATCGGCGTGCTCGCCGGCAGGCTCGCACCCGTTGTCGCCGATGCGCTCGAGGATGTCGCGCAGCTGCGGGCGATCGTGGAGCGGCTGGGGGAGGAGGCCGGCGGCGACACCGTCGCCACGTTCATGACGGCGTTCGCGGGCATCGTCGGGGTGCTCGCGAGCGCTGCCGCGATGCAGGGCGTGCTGCGCCTGCGGCACGAGGAGCAGGCGCACGGCGAGCTCGTGCTCGCGACGATCGTGCGGCGCACCGGCTGGCTGGGCGCGCACGTGCTGCTGGGCCTGCTCACGGGGCTCGCGGTGCTCGCCGTGTTCACGCTCGTGGCGGGCGCGTCGCTCGCCGCCGGCGGCGACGACCGCTGGAGCCAGCTCGTCGCCATCGCGACGACGCACCTGCCGCTCGTCGCCGTCTATCTCGCGGCCGCCGCGGCACTCGTCGCCTTCCTGCCCTGGACGGTGGCCTGGCTCGGCTGGGTGCTGCTCATCGGGCTGATGCTCGCGGGCGACTTCGCGCCGCTGCTGGGTGAGTCGTGGGAGTGGATCGAGAACCTCAGCCCGTTCCACTGGGTCGCGAACCCGCTCGCGGCCGACCCCGACTGGACGGGCTCCTGGTGGCTGCTCGGCATCGCCGCGGCGCTGCTCGCGGCTGCCGTCGTCGGCTTCCGCCGCCGCGACGCCCTCGTCTGAACCGCCCGTGAGCCGCCTACGCCGGGCGGATGAGCGCGGCCGACATCATGCGCGTCATGGTCGCGACGTAGTCCTCCGCATCCCACCCGGCACGCAGCACCAGCCGGTCATAGAGGTCGCCGGAGAAGGCGAGCAGCAGATCACGCGCGGCTTCGACGCTCAGGTCGGGCCGCAGCTGGTCGCGGTCGGCGAGTGCTCGTGCGTTGTGCATCATGCGCTCGGAGCGGCCTTGCTCGATCTCCTCCAGCAGTCCCATGGCTTCGGCGTCGGCCTCAGCCGCGGAGCGGACGAGCGCGAGCGCTGCGGCGGCGTGCGGAGCGACCTCGAGCGCCAGGCGCAACCACCCCTCGACGACCGCCGTCCCATTCGCGGCACTCGCGGCCACGGCGTCGGCTCGTCGCTCTGCGTGCTCTGGGCCGACGCCTGCGAGTGCGCTCTCCCAGATCGCGCGGACCAGACCGGCCTTGCCGCCGAACGACTTGTAGATCATCTCGGGGGACACCTCGGCCGAGGCCGCCACCTCCGCGACGGTGGTGCGCGAGAAGCCCTGGGAGGTGAAGAGCTCGCGCGCCACCTCCACGACCCTGGTCCGCCGGGCGGCGGCGTGGTGTCGGCGACGCGCCGCGTCATAGCGCCTCTTGACAGGTTGCTCGGGCACGAGGATCCTCCGGATTAGATACACGACACTGTATCGAAAGATGGCGGGATGCGCGGAGAGGCAGAGCGATGGACGAGAGAGGCAAGCAGCGGATGCGTCCGGGAGCGGTGGTGCGGAGCCTGCACCGAGCCGTCGTCGCGCACGACCTGGAGGGGATCGTCGCCCACTTCGCACCGGACTACGTGCTCGAGAACCCCGTCCATCCCGACCGCGGCTTCCGGGGCAGCGACCAGGTGCGACGCAACTGGTCGCACCTGCTCGCCTCGCTCGCGGGGCTCGAGCTCGAGGAGCGGCGGCTGGTCGCCGACGGTCCCACGGTGTGGACCGAGATCGTCATCCGAGGCCGCCTGGCAGACGGCACCGAGCAGGTGCTGTGCGGGGTGATGATCTTCCGCATCGACGGAGGGCTCATCGCCGCCGGCACCTTCTACCTCGAGCCCGTCGCGCGCGACGGGCTCGACGCGGACGCCGCGCTGCACGCGCTCACCGCGGAGCCGGGACGATGATCCTCGTCGTGGGCGGCACCGGCCGCCTCGGCCGCCTCGTCGTCGAAGCGCTCGCCACCCAGCACGAGGTGCGAGTCTTCGCGCGCCACGCGACGGCGGCACCGCCCGTGCCCGGTGCGGTGGACCTCGTCGACGGCGACGTCAGGGACTCGGATGCCATGACGGCTGCCGCTGCCGGCGCCTCGTGCATCGTGGTCGCCTCGCACGGCGTGGAGAGCAGGGAGCGCCACGGGCTCGAGTCGGTCGACGTGCTCGGCGCCCGCGCCGTCACCGCCGCCGCACTGCGGCACGGGTGCGGCATCGTGCTTGTGTCAGCTGTCGGTGCCGCCCCCGACGCACTGCAGCCTCTCGCGCGCACGAAGTGGTCCGCAGAGCAGATCGTCAAGGGGAGCGGAGCGCCGTGGACGGTCGTGCGCGCCGCCGCCTTCGCGCAGACCTGGGCCATGATCCTCACCCTCTCCGCCGGCCGGTCGGGTCGTCCGAGCCTGATCGGTCCGGGGGCGGCGGTCCATCGCTTCGTCGATGTCCGCGACGTCGCCGGCGTCGTCGTGCGAGCAGCGACGGATGATGGGCTGCGCGGCCGCATCCTGGAGGTGTGCGGTCCCGCCGGCCTCACGCCGCTGC
>DASSWM010000129.1:0-2037 GCA_035704865.1 Agrococcus sp. | reverse complement strand
CGAGCGTATCGAGACCCGGCACCCGGTCTCGATACGGTCGCAGAGCGACCTACTCGACCAACGGAGGGGCGGTCGCAGGGCGACCTACTCGACCAACGGAGGGGCGGTCGCAGAGCGACCTACTCGACCAACGGAGGAGCGAGCGCGTCAGGCGAGGGCGGTGGCGGAGTCCACGACCGCGTCGATGAGCGACTCGGCGGTGCGTTCGCGCGCGATCACGTCGACGCGCAGCCCGACCGCCGCGGCATCTTTGCGGGTGCGCGGGCCGATTGCAGCGACGAGCGTCGTCTCAGGGATCGGGCCCAGTTGCTGCTGCACCTGCTCGGCCACGCTTCCGGATGTCACGAGCACCGCGTTCACCCGGCCGGCGCGCACGTCGGCGGCGACCTTCGACGCGACGGGCACGCCGACGGTGCGGTAGGCCACGACCGCTTCGACGTGATGTCCGATGCGCTCGAGTCCGATCGAGAGCACCTGCTTCGCGATCGCCGAGCGCAACGCGAGCACCCGAAGCGGCTTCGCGCCCTCGGTGGCCGCCTCCCACTCCTCGAGCAGGCCGCGGGCCGAGTTGTCTTCTGAGGGGACGATGTCGGCGTGATAGCCGGCCGCGATGAGCGCGGCCGCGGTGGTCTCGCCGACCGCGGCAACCTTCGTCGAGCCCGGGATGACCGCACCATAGGAGGCCAGCACGTCGACCGTGGTCGCACTCGTGATGGTGACCCAGTCGAACCCGCCGGCGGCGAGCTTCGCGAGCGCCGCCTCGAGGGCGGGCTGGTCATCGGTCGGCGCGAAGTTGATGAGCGGCGCGATGATCGGCGAGGCACCACGGGCACGAAGTGCTGCCGCGACACCGTCGCCCCACGGCCCGCCGCGTGGCACGAGCACGCGCCAGCCGGCAAGCGGCTTGGCGCCGCTCGGAACGGGGATGTTGATGGCGCCCGTCAACGCCTCGTCTTCGCTCACCGTGACTCCTCAGATGGTGCGAGATCGGCGGCGCCGTTGCCGAGGAGTTCTGCGACGGCCCGTTCGGCGACGTCGCGTGCCGCGTCCGCCAGGTCGGCGGGCGAGCGGCTTTCAGGGGTGGCTGCGTGCGAGCTGGTCAGCTGCCGCGTCCCGTCGGCACTGTACACCGTCGCCGTCAGGAACAGAAGTTCGTCGTCGACGAACGCGGTCGCGCCGATGGGGGCCGAGCAGCCGGCCTCGAGTCCCGCGAGCACCAATCGCTCGGCGAGCACGGTCGCCCGCGTCGGACCGTGGTCGATCGCCTCGAGCGCCCGCTCGAGGTCGCGGTCGCCGCGCTCACGGCGCACCTCGATCGCCAGGGCACCCTGCCCGGGGGCGGTCGGCCACACGTCGAGCTCGAGCAGTTCGGTCGCGGCATCCGCTCGCCCGAGCCGACCCAGTCCGGCCGCCGCGAGGATGACGGCGTCGAGCTCGCCCGACTCGACCCTGCCGAGGCGAGAGTCGACGTTGCCGCGGATGTCGACGGCCACGACGTCGGGCCGCGCTGCGCGCAGCTGGCCGATACGGCGGGGCGAGCCGGTGCCGACTCGGGCACCCTCAGGCAGCGTCGCGAGGGTGAGCCCGTCGCGCGCGCAGAGTGCGTCGCGGGCATCGGCGCGCTTCGGCACGGCGCCGAGCCGCAGTCCGGGGTGCTCGGCGGTGGGGAGGTCTTTCAGGGAGTGCACGACCAGGTCGCACTCGCCGCGCAGCAGCGCCTCGCGCAGCGCAGCGGCGAATACGCCCATGCCACCGATCGAGGCGAGCGAGGCGCGCGAGGTGTCGCCCTCGGTGGTCACCGGCACGAGTTCGATGTCGGCCTTCGCCGCCTTCGCGATGCGCTCGGCGACCTGCTTCGTCTGCGCCATCGCGAGTGCGCTCGCACGGGTGCCGACTCGGATGACGTCGGTCATCGCGACGTCGCCTCCTGCGCGTGGGCGGGCGGGGTCTCGATGCGCTCGCTGCCGCTCGCCACTCGACCACCGGGGTCCTCGCTGCCGCTCGCTACTCGGCCGGCGACGACGCGCTCGTGATCGG
>DASSWM010000128.1:0-8339 GCA_035704865.1 Agrococcus sp. | reverse complement strand
TCGCGCTGAAGGACGGCATCTCGACCGAGAACGCGAAGAAGGTCACGAAGCTCCTCCGCGAGGAGGGCCCGAAGTCGGTGAAGAGCCAGATCCAGGGCGACGAGGTGCGCGTGAGCTCCAAGAGCCGTGACGACCTGCAGGCGGCGATCGCGCTGCTCAAGGGCGGCGACTTCGACATCGACCTGCAGTTCATCAACTTCCGCTGACCGGCGGAAGGCGCCCGATCGCCGGCCTCGCCCGGCCCTGCACCCCGACTGTGAGGCCACTCGTGAAGCCGACGCTGTGGAGCCGACGCCGTGAAGCCGACGCCATGAGGCGCGCGCCGTGGAGCTGACGCTCACGCAGGCGCTCACCGCGCTCTACATCGTCGTCGACGTCGCGCTGCGCCTGCTCGCGCTCGCGGTCGTGCCCTACAACCGCAGGCCCGCCTCGGCGATCGCGTGGCTGCTCATCATCATGGTGCAGCCGATCCTCGGCTGGATCATCTTCAGCCTGCTCGGCAACAACCGGCTGCCGCGGGGCCGCTTCCGCAAGATGTCGGCGATCCAGGACCTCATCGGCGAGAGCACGATCGACGTCGACGACGCCCCCGCCCCCGAGGGCAGGCCCGACTGGCTGCCGGGCATCCTCGAGCTCAACCGGCAGCTGACGTCGCTGCCGCACACCGGCCCGACCGAGGGCGTCGTGTGGGGCGAGTTCGACGCGCAGCTCGAGGCGATGGCGCGCCGCATCGACGAGGCCGAGCGCTTCGTGCACGTCGAGTTCTACCTCATCGTCGCCTCCGAGCGCACCGAGGTGTTCTTCGCGGCGCTCGAGCGCGCGACCGCGCGCGGCGTGACGGTGCGGGTGCTCGTCGACCACCTCACGAGCGTGCGCTACCCGCGCCGCAAGGAGACGGTCGCCCGGCTCGAGTCGATGGGCGCCGAGCTGCGCGACATGCTGCCGCTGCGGCCCTGGAAGGGGCAGTGGCAGCGGCCCGACCTGCGCAACCACCGCAAGCTCGTCGTCATCGACGGCCGCATCGGCTTCACCGGCTCCCTCAACCTCATCGACCCCTCCTACCTGTGGCGCAAGAACATCCGCCGCGGGCTGCAGTGGCGCGACACGTGGGTCGAGTTCACCGGCAGGCCCGTGCGCGCGCTCGGCATCCTCTTCTGGTCGGACTGGTGGGCCGAGACGAACGAGCTCGTGGAGCTCGCGACCGAGACGCCCGAGACCGTCGGCGACCTGAACGCATCCGTCGTGCCGTCGGGCCCCGGCTTCGAGGGCGAGATCAACCTGCGCATCTTCCTCGAGCTCGTGCACGCGGCCGAGCGGCGCATCACGATCGTGAGCCCCTACTTCGTGCCCGACGACGCGATGCGCTACGCCATCACGTCGGCGGCCATGCGCGGCATCGACGTCGAGCTGTTCGCGAGCGAGATCGGCGACCAGTTCTGGACCTACCACGCGCAGCGCTCGTACTACGAGGAGCTGCTGCGCGCCGGCGTCAAGATCACCCTCTTCGCCAAGCCGACCGTGCTGCACTCGAAGTTCATGACCTTCGACGACCGCGTCTCGGTGATCGGCTCGTCGAACATCGACATGCGCTCGTTCGGCCTGAACTTCGAGGTGTCGATGCTCATCGAGGGAGAGTCGATGGTCTCGCAGCTGCAGGGCATGGCGGATGCGTACCGGCTGCAGTCGACGGAGCTCACCTTGGAGGCGTGGATGGCCCGGCCCCGCATCACACAGCTGTTCGACAGCATCGCCCGGCTGACTTCGGCGCTGCAGTAGCGGGCACTCGGCCGGCCGGTGCGCGTCGCCGCTCAGGCCAGCAGCATCGTGAGCGCGACCGCGAGCGCGAACGCGATCACGACGATGCGCAGCAGCCAGCTCGGCACGCGGCGCGAGAGCCAGCCGCCCGCGAGGCCGCCGACGAGCGAGCAGCCGAGCATGAGCGCGACGACGCCCCAGTGGATGAGCGGCGAGAACGCCAGGATGAGCGCGCCGGTGCCGTTGATGACGGCGGCCATGATGTTCTTCAGCGCGTTGTGGTGCTGCAGCGAGTCGTGGATGAGCAGGCCCAGCATCGCGAGCATCATGACGCCGATGCCGGCGCCGAAGTAGGAGCCGTAGACGCCGATGAGCACGAAGGCGGCCTTCGTCGGCCAGCCGCCCGTCGACGCCGTGTCGAACGCATCGCCCGCCGACCGGCCGAGCTGCCGGGCGATGAGCGGCTGCACCGCGAAGAGCGCGGCGGCAGCCAGCACGAGCCAGGGCACGATCGCCGTGAACGCATCCGAGGGGGTCATGAGCAGCAGCACGGCGCCGAGCGCTCCCCCGATCGCGGCGAACGGCGCGTTCAGGAGGAAGCGGCGGCGCTGCCTGCGCAGCTCGGCCCTGTAGCTCCAGGCGCCGCCGAGCGTGCCGAACAGCAGCCCGATGGACGACGTCATGTTGGCCGCGAGCGGGCTCATGCCGGCCGCGAGCATCGCGGGGAACGTGATGAGCGTGCCGCCACCGGCGGCGGCGTTGATGGCGCCCGCGCCGACCGACGCGAGGGCGATCAGCAGGTAGCCGGCGAGGTCCAGCTCCAAGTCAGCGCTCGTCGCGCGAGATGCTGATCATCTCGTCGCGCGGCACGACCTTGACGCGGGTGCGGCCGTGCGGCTCGCCGAGCGCCATCTCGTGCTCGTCGAGCCGGATCCAGCCCGCGATGTCGGTCCACGCGACGCCGCGCTCCGCGAGCAGCGCGGGCACCGCATCCGCGTCGTAGGAGACGGGCTTCCACCAGGAGTGCTCGTCGCCGAGCAGCTGCTCGATCGTCTCCTTCGCGTCGGACTTCGTGTGGCCGATGAGGCCGACGGGGCCGCGCTTGATCCAGCCGGTCGCGTACATGCCGGGCATCGGCCGCATGCCGTCCATCACGCGGCCCGCCTCGTTCGGGATGACGCCGCGGCGCTCGTCGAACGGCACGTCGGGCAGCGGCGACGAGAAGTAGCCGACCGCGCGGTAGACCGCCTGCACGGGGATCTCGCGGTACTCGCCCGTGCCGACGAGCGCGGGGCCCTCGTCGTCGCCGGTCGGCCGGGTGCGCTCGACGCGGATGGCCTCGACCTTCCCATCCCCGAGCACCGCATCCGGCCTCGACCAGAAGTGCAGGTGCAGGCGACGCGACGCCTGTCCGGTCTCGCGCTGCCGCCACTGCTCGAGCACGCGCGAGATCACCAGGATCTGCTTGTTCTGCTTGAGCGCATCCTCGTCGGGGTCGACGCCGAAGTCCTCGTCGTGCAGGATCATGTCGACGTCGCGCAGCTCCCCCAGCTCGCGCAGCTCGAGCGGCGTGAACTTGACGCCGAGCGGGCCGCGGCGGCCGAACACGTGCACGTCGGTGACGGGGGATGCCTCGAGGCCATCGACGACGTTGGCGGGCACCTCGGTGGGCAGGAGGTCCTCGGGGTGCTTGACGAGCATCCGGGCGACGTCGAGGGCGACGTTGCCGTTGCCGATCACGGCGATCTCGCGGGCCTCGAGCGGCCACTCGCGCGGCACGTCGGGGTGGCCGTCGTACCAGGAGACGAAGTCGGCGGCGCCGTAGGAGCCGGGCAGGTCGATGCCGTCGATCTCGAGCGGCGCGTCCTTCGTGGCGCCGGTGGCGAAGATGACGCCGTGGTAGAGCCGTTCGAGGTCGTCGAGGGTGATGTCGTGGCCGAAGCGCACGTTGCCGAACAGCCGCACGACACCCGACTCGAGCACCTCGCGCAGCGCCGCGATGATGCCCTTGATGCGCGGGTGGTCCGGCGCGACGCCGTAGCGCACCAGGCCGTAGGGCGCCGGCAGCTGCTCGAACAGGTCGATGAGCACCTCGCGGCCGTGCTCGCCGGCGGACTTCTTCAGGATGTCGGCGGCGTAGATGCCTGCGGGGCCTGCGCCGACCACGGCGATGCGGAGGGGTTCGCTCACGATGCTCCTCGGGTGCGTGGGCGGTGCGGCCGCCCGGTGTTGGCGGATGTCAGCGGGTGCGCGAGACGACGTGCTCGGCGAAGGCCTGCAGACCGCGGCGCACGGTGCCGCCCGGCAGCGCCTGCAGCGCCTCGAGCGCGCTGCGCTGCCAGCGCTCGGCCTCGGCCATCGTCTCGTCGACGACCGGGTGCTGCGCGAGCTCGGCGACCGCCGCCTCGAGCTCCGCCTCGTCGGCGGGCGAGACGAGCCGGCGGTGCAGGTCGGCGGAGGCCGCGTCGTCGCGGCGGGCGAGCAGCAGCACGGGCAGCGTCTTGACGCCCGCGCGCACGTCGGTGCCCTGGTCCTTGCCGGTCTCGGGATCGGCGGAGAGGTCGATGACGTCGTCGACGAGCTGGAAGGCGACGCCGACACGCTCGCCGAAGTCGCGCAGCGCCTCGCGGTAGGCGGCGTCGCCGCCGCTCACGACCACGCCCAGCTCTGCCGCGGCGGCGATGAGCGAGCCGGTCTTGTCGGCGAGCACGCCCAGGTAGTGCTCGACCGGGTCGGCCTCGCCCGGGCCGATCGTCTCGTGCAGCTGGCCCAGGCACAGCCGCTCGAACGTGCGCGCCTGCAGCTGCGCGACCTCGGAGCCGAGCGGCGCCGCGATCTGGGCGGCGCGGGCGAACAGCAGGTCGCCGGCGAGGATGGCGACGGAGTTGCTCCACACCACGTGCGCCGACGGCACGCCCCTCCGGGTCTCCGCCTCGTCCATGACGTCGTCGTGGTACAGGCTCGCGAGATGCGTGATCTCGACGAGCTCCGCGGCCGCGAGCACGTCGTCGTCGATGCCCTCGCCGAGGTGGGCGGCGAGCAGCAGCAGCAGCGGCCGTGCGCGCTTCCCGCCGGCCTCCAGCAGGTAGCGGGTCACCGCATCCGCCACCGGGTCGGCGATGCGCAGGTGGTCGTCGAGGCGCGTCTCGAGCCGCTCGAGCCCCGCCTCGACGCTGTCGACGACGCGGCAGTCGGCGGCCGCCGCGAAGCGCGGCCCCCTGAGCCCGAAGGCCTCGGCGATGGAAGGCTTCAAGCGCCCTGCTCCTCCTGCTGCGCGTGGCGGGCCAGGCGCATGGCGCCCGTGACCTCGGTGGGCTTGCGGCCGCGGTGCAGCGCGACGACGCCGAGCGTGAGGTTGCGGTGCGCGACGCGCGTGAAGCCGGCGGTGCGGATCCACTGCGACAGCGTCTGCTGGTCGGGCCACGACGCGATCGACTCGACGAGGTAGCGGTAGGCCTCGGGGTTGCTGCTGGCGGCGCGCGCCATGCCGGGCAGCACGGTGCGCAGGTAGAGCTCGTAGCTCTTGCGCACGACCCCGACGGGCGGCTGCGAGAACTCGCAGATGAGCAGCCGGCCGCTGGGCTTGAGCACCCGATAGAACTCGCTCAGCGCCGCCCGCGGCTGCTGCACGTTGCGCAGGCCGAACGAGATGGTGACGGCGTCGAACGCGTCGTCGTCGAACGGCAGCTGCTCGGCGGAGCCGTGCACGAACTCGATGTCGGGGTGGCGCTTGCGGCCCTCCTCGAGCATGCCCTCGCTGATGTCGAGCGCGGTCACGAGCGCGCCCGCCTTCGCCATCGGGGCGGCGGAGGCGCCGGTGCCGGCGGCGACGTCGAGGATGCGCTCGCCGGGCTTGGGCCGCACGGCGCGCTGCATGTGGATGCGCCACAGCCGGTCGTTGCCGCCCGAGAGCAGCGAGTTGAGCAGGTCGTAGCGCTTGGCCGTCGCGTCGAACATGCCCGCGACCTCTTCCGGGTCCTTCTGCATGTCTGCTCGGCTCACGTCCTCCATCCTAGGCTCCCGCGGGTGCGCGTTCGCCGGGCGTAGGCTGGCGGCATGCCAGGCCTGCGGGTGCGCACCGAGCGCGCGGAGCTCGGGCGCCTGCTGGAGCACGCCGACCCGCGCGCCCCGCTGGCCGTCCGCCGCGGCGCCGACGGCATCGTCGGGCGCGGCGAGGCGCTGCGGCTCGAGTTCCACGGGCCATCGCGCTTCACGGACGCGGCGGATGCGTGGCGTGCGGTCGCGCGCGACGCGCACGTCGACGACGCGGTCGGCGTGCCTGGCACCGGCCTGGTCGCCTTCGGCGCGTTCGCGTTCGACGACCGCTCGAGCGCGACGAGCGTGCTCATCGTGCCGCGGGTGGTCGTGGGCCGGCGCGGCGACGACGAGTGGATCACCTGGATCGGCGACGAGGGCCGCCTGCACCCGACGGCGGTCGACGAGGTGCGCGTGGAGCTGAGCGACGGCGCCATCGACGCCGCGCGGTACCGCGCCGTCGTGGCCGAGGCGACGGAGCGCATCCGTGCCGGTCAGGCCGAGAAGGTCGTCGTGGCGCGCGACCGGGTGGGGCAGCTGCCCGCCGGCGGCGACGTGCGATCGGTGGCGGTCGGCCTCGTGCAGCGCTACCCGGATGCCGTGACGTACGCGGTCGACGGGCTCATCGGAGCGAGCCCCGAGACGCTCATCGCCGCCCACCGCGGGCACTTCTTCTCGCGCGTGCTGGCCGGCACGGCGGCGCGCGGCGCGACGCCCGCGCTCGACGCGGAGATCGCCGAGTCGCTCGCGGCGGGCGACAAGGATCTGCGCGAGCATCGCTACGCGGCGGAGTCGGCGATCGACGTGCTGCTGGCGCTCGCGCCCGACGCGCGGGCGTCGGAGCCGTTCCCGCTGCAGCTGCCGAACCTGTGGCACCTCGCGACCGACATCACCGGCACGCTCGGCGAGAGCTCGACGCTCGACGTGCTCGCGCTGCTGCACCCGACGGCGGCGGTCGCGGGCACGCCGCGCGCGGAGTCGCTCGCGCTGATCCGCGAGCTCGAGGGCGTCGACCGCGGCCGCTACGCGGGGCCGGTCGGCTGGATCGACGGTGACGGCGGCGGCGAGTGGGTCATCGCGCTGCGGGGCGCCGACATCGCGCCGGACGGCTCGATCCGGGCGTTCGCGGGCGCGGGCATCGTGGCCGGCAGCGATCCCGACGCCGAGCTGGCCGAGACGGCTGTGAAGCTGCGCCCCATCACCGACGCGCTCGCCGACCCGCTGCCGTCGGCGCGGCCCGAGGAGCACCCGGCGCGCTGACGCGCCCCCGCAGCGTCGCCAGCTGAGGACGGATTCGCGATCCGCCTCCAGACGAGGACGAAACGCGGCGAGGGTCGCGCGCCGTCCTCATCTCGGGACGGCCTGCCGAGCGCGACCCGGTCGTGCAGGCCCGAACGGCCTGCCGAGCGCGACCCGGCCATGCAGGCGGTCTACGACTGCTGCCGAGACTGCTTCTTCGACTTCTTCTTCTTCGACTTCTGCTTCTTCGCCTTCTGCTTCTTCGACAGCTTCTCGGCGACCTCCGCCTCGACCTCCGCGACAGGCACGCCGCCCGCGGCGATGAGGCGCTCGCGCTCGGCCGCGACATCGAAGTCGGCCGCGGGCCACTGCGGGTCGATCTCCTGCAGCGCCTCGACGAGCAGCTCGTGCACCGCGAGCCTCGCGAACCACTTGCGATCCGCCGGCACGACGTGCCACGGCGCCGATGCGCGCGCAGTGCGGTTGATCGCGACCTCGTAGGCCTCCGCGTAGTCGCCCCAGTGGGCCCGCTCGTCGACGTCGCCCGGGTTGTACTTCCAGTGCTTGTCGGGGCGATCGAGGCGCTCGAGCAGCCGCGCCCCCTGCTCCTCGTAGGAGATGTGCAGCATGACCTTGACCATGCGGATCCCGCGCTCGGCGATCTGGCGCTCGAACTCGACGATCTTGCCGTAGCGCTCCTGCAGCTCGTCGGTGGGCGTGAGCCCGTGCACGCGGTGGATGAGCACGTCCTCGTAGTGCGATCGGTCGAAGACGCCGATCATGCCCGGCGCCGGCAGCTCCTTCTCGATGCGCCAGAGGAAGTCGTGGCGCCGCTCGGCGGCCGTGGGTGCCTTGAACGCCTTGATGCGCACACCCTGCGGGTCGACCTGCCCGACGACGTGGCGCATGATGCCGCCCTTGCCCGCGGTGTCCATGCCCTGCACCATCAGCAGCACCGAGCGGTCGCCGCCGGCCTTGCTCGCGGCGTAGAGCCGCTCCTGCAGCTCGGCGAGCGGCTTCGCGCCCGCGGCGAGCACGCGCTCGCCCTCGCGCTTGTCGCCGTCGAAGCCGGGCGTCGAGCGCGGGTCGACCTCGGCGAGGCGGACGGATCGGGTGATGCGGAGCGCGTCGGTGATCGCTGTCATGCGCCGAGACTAACCGCACGCGCGCGCAGGGTCACGGCTCTCGACGACCCCTTGCGTCCTTCTCGACCCGGTGCACCGGATCGCATCGGCCGGAAGGGGTCGCGTACGAGCGGGCGTTGCGCGTCAGCAGGCGCGGCGCCGGCGCGGCACGCGCGTCAGCAGGCG
>DASSWM010000127.1:0-12263 GCA_035704865.1 Agrococcus sp. | reverse complement strand
CGGTCTGCGCCCGACCCGGAAGCCGCACGACGCATCCGTCACCCCTCCGTCGGAGATCGCGCCGCCCGATCCGCCGTGGGAGGCACCTGACCGGGACAACCGGCCGCAGCCGGGCGAGAAGTCGATGCTGCCCGTCGCGATCGGCGTCGGCCTGCTCGCGCTGCTCGCGTGCGTGCCGCACTGGGTGGCGCCGACGATCTCGCTCATGGTGTCGCTCGTCGGGCTGCCGATCGCGTGGGGGTTCCGGCGCATCTCGCACGGCCGCCGGCGCGTGCAGTACATCGTCGTGGTGCTGACGCTGCTGCTGATCGCCGCGCTGTCGGTCATCGCGCCGATGACGTGGCTCGAGCTCGGGGTGCTGCAGCCGCTGACCGTGCCCGACGTGCCGCCGGCCGACTGACCGAGCCGAGCGCGGCCTCGCCCACGACCGGCTGCCTGCCGCGGAACGCGAAGAGGCCCGGTCGAGGACCGGGCCGAGTGGAGCGGATGACGGGAATCGAACCCGCGCTATCAGCTTGGGAAGCTGAAGTTCTGCCATTGAACTACATCCGCATTGCCGCCGAAGCGGCTGGCCCCAGTGTACGGGATGTCGCCGCGGTCAGCCCTCGTAGGGGTGGGCGACCATCGACTGGTGCTCCGGGTGCTTCTTGAGCCAGGCCTGCACGAACGTGCACTGCGGCACGATCTTGCGCCCCGCATCCACCGCGTCCTTGAGCGCGAAGGCGGCGAGCGAGCTGCCGATGCCGTGCCCGCCGAACTCGTCGCCGACGACCGTGTGCTGCAGCACGCGGTTGCCGTCCTCGTCGTCGACGTAGGAGAGCACGCCCGCGAGCCGGGCGCCCATGTGCGCCTCGTAGCGGCTGCGATCGGTGTCGTCGCCGATCACGACGTTGGTCTCGTGCTGGCCCTGGTCGCTCATGGCCCCATCCAACCTGGTCGGGCGGACGGTAACAAGCGTCACGGCACGCGGTGCAGCCACTCCTGCGTGCCGAACTTGGTGCGGATGCGCTCCTCGGCCTCGGCGAGCTCGGCCTCGGTGAGCGCGCCCTCGGTGCCGCCGTACAGCCTGCGGAAGGTGCCCTTGAGCGCCTCCTGCACCGAGGCCTTCTCCATGCCGGTCTGCGACTTCAGCGGGTCGACGCGCTTCTTCGCGCTCGTCGTGCCCTTGTCGCTCAGCTTCTCCTTGCCGATGCGCAGCACCTCGGTCATCTTGTCGGCGTCGATGTCGTACGACATCGTCGCGTGGTGCAGCACGGCGCCGGAGGCGAGGCGCTTCTGCGCGGCGCCGCCGATCTTGCCCTTCGCCGACGTGATGTCGTTGAGCGGCGCGTAGAACGCGTCGATGCCGAGCCCCTTGAGGGCCTCGATGACCCACGCATCCAGGAACGCGTAGGAGTCCTGGAAGCTCATGCCCGACACCAGATCGCCCGGCACGTAGAGCGAGTAGGTGATGGCGTTGTCGGGCTCGGAGAACATGGCGCCGCCGCCCGTGATGCGGCGCAGCACCGGGATGCCGTGGCGCTCGGCGGCGGCCGGCTCGACCTCGTTCCTGAACGACTGGAACGAGCCGAGGTAGACGGCCGGCCCGGAGAGGTTCCAGAAGCGCAGCGTCGGCCCGCGGCGGCCGGCGCCGACCTCCTCGGTGAGCACCTCGTCGAGCGCGACGTGCAGGATCGGCAGGCGCGGCTCGTCGTCGATGATCGTCCACTCGTAGTCGGCGAACGACCGCGCGTGCTGCAGCGCGCGCCGGATCGCGACGCCCACCGACTCGGGGGTGAAGCCCAGCAGCACCGCGTCGGCCGGCAGCCCCGCCTTGATCGCCTCGCCGATCTCGAGGGCGGATGCGGTGACCGGCAGGCCGTTCACGGCCGCGTCGATCGCGCCGAGGGCCTCGTCCGGCTCGAGGAAGAAGTCGCCCGCGAGGCGGAAGCCGGCGATGCGGCCCTCCTGCTCCTCGAGGTCGACGACCACGAGCTTGCCGCCGGGGACCTTGTACTCGCCGTGCATGGCCCCAGCCTACGGCGGCGAGCCGCGACCCCTCCCGCCTCCGCCGACCCGGCACACCGGGTCGAGCTGGGCGCAAGGGGTCGCGGAGCCTCCTCAGGCCTGGCGCGCGCGGCCGTCGTGGTCGCGGGCGAGCAGCGCCAGCGCGAGCGCGCCGGCGAGCAGGCCCACGTCGCGCAGCGCGACGTCGAAGTAGCCCGGCAGCGTCAGCAGGTTGACGATGATGCCGAGCAGCCACGCCGCCACGACGAGCCCGCCCCAGCGGGGCGCGATCGCGACGAGCAGGCCCGCCGCGATCTCGACGATGCCGATCCCCCACATGGCGAACTGCGCGTCGCCGGGGATGATGCCGTCGATCCACGGCGCCAGGTACTGCGTCCAATCGGTGAGCAGGTTGGTGAACTTGTCGATGCCGAACAGGATCGGCGCGACCGTGAAGGCCGAGCGCAGCAGCATGAACGCCCACGCGGATGCGCTGCGCGATCGGATGCCGGCCGGGGTGGTGGCGCCCGTCGGGGTGCCGGTGGTGCGTGCTCTGGACGACGCTGTCGTGGCCATGGCACCGCTCCTCTCTCAAGGGATCCGCCGGCGATGCGATCCGTCGTCGGATCAGTTCTATTTGCTACTTGTTCGCACGATAGACCCGGCGTACTCTAACGTCAAGATCTACTTCCGAAATGCGATGCGAGACGGAGCGAGGGAGCGATGGCGCCAGAGGACGGCACTCCGAGGACTGCGCCGGACGGCGGGCAGGCCGCTGCCGACGACATGCCGACCGCCGCGACCGACGACATCGCAGCCATCGGCTCGATCGCGGACGTCGCGCGCCGCGAGCTCTACTGCTACGTGGCCGCGCAGGCGCACCCCGTGCGGCGCGAGGAGGCCGCCGAGGCGGTCGGCATGCCGCTGCATCGCGCGCGCTTCCACCTCGAGAAGCTCGAGCAGGCGGGGCTGCTCGAGGCCGACTACGCGCGCCCCGCCGGCCGGGGCGGCCCCGGCGCCGGGCGCCCCGCGAAGCGGTACCGGCGAGCCGATCGCGACGTGGCCGTCTCGCTGCCGCAGCGCGAGTACGACCTCGCGGGCTCGCTGCTCGCGAGCGCGATCGACGCCGCGGCAGAGACGGGCGAGCCCGTGACGGATGCGGTGGCCCGCGTCGCCGCCGCACGCGGCAGGGAGCTGGGCGGTGCGGCAGACGCCGCCGACCCGCTCGACGCCGCGGCAGAGGTGCTCGCCGAGCACGGCTACGAGCCGCGCCGCACCGAGCGCGGCGTCGAGCTCGCGAACTGCCCCTTCCACGAGCTCTCCCGCGCGCACACGCGGCTCGTGTGCGGGATGAACGAGGCGCTGCTGAGCGGCGTCGCCGACGCCGTCGCGCCGGGCGCGCTGCGAGCGCGGCTCGACCCGGCACCCGGCCGGTGCTGCGTCGTCATCGAGCCCGACGCATCCGCCGACTGACGGTCGGCAGCGCTGGCGCTGCGCCTGGGACACCGCATCGCGCGCGGCCCCGCGCGACTGCGCCTGGGCACCGCGTCGCGCGATGGCCCGCGACCGCGCCGCCGGGCCGCGCCTCAGGCCGAGGCGGCCGGCTTCGCGCCGACGAGCCGAGCGTCGAGCCACGCGACGATGTCGTCGAGCACCTTCGCGCGGTTGATCTCGTTCACGATCTCGTGCCGCGCGCCCGGGTAGACGGTGACGGTCACGTCGGTGAGCCCACCGCGGCCGCGGTAGGCGTCGGCGAGGCGCCGCAGCGACTTCGGGCCGCCGAGCGAGTCGTCGGAGCCGCCCGCGATCAGCAGCGGGATGGCCGGCTGGATGCGCTTCGGCACGCCGTAGAGCCGCAGCCCCTCGATGGGCCCGAACAGCGGCAGCGGCTTGGCGGGGAACGTGAGCGGATCCTCCACGAACGCATCCACCACCGACTGGTCGCGCGAGAGCCACTCGTAGCCGGTGTCGCCCAGGTGCGCGTGGCGCGCGTTGAGGTCGCCCGAGTTCATCGAGCCCGGCATGCGGTACGCGGTGCCGCTCAGCACGGCCGCGTCGACGAGCTCGCTGCGGTCGTTGAGCAGGATCTGCGTCGAGAGCGACCCCCACGAGTGGCCGAGGATCGCGACCGGCAGCCCCGGGTGCTCGGCGCGCATGCGCTTGAGCGCGTTGACGAGGTCGCCCACGACCGCGCGCATGCCGCCGGGGCCCAGCTTGCCGAGCTTCGCGAGGTCGCCGCCGTGCTGCTCGATGCCCGTCGAGCCGTGCCCGCGCTGGTCGATCGCCCACACGGCGTAGCCGGCCGAGACGAGCCGCTGCGCGACGTGCTCGTAGCGCAGCGCGTGCTCGCCGAGCCCGTGCGCGATGAGCACGGCGCCCTTCGGCTTGCCCGGCCGCCACTTGTAGACGTGGATCGTCACGCCCTGGAGGTCGACGAACGTCGACTCGTCGCGCAGGACCGTGAACTTGGGCATGCGCTCATTTTAGGACGGTGTCACCGGGATTCCCGCATTCGCCCTCATGCTTCCGTGCGGCGCCGCCCCAGGTGCTCGCCCGTGAGCGAGTCGCCCGGGTGGGCCGCGAGCGCCGCGGGCGTGCCCTCGAAGACCACTCGCCCGCCCTGCGCACCGGCGCCCGGGCCGAGGTCGATCACCCAGTCGGCGCGCGAGACGACGTCGAGGTTGTGCTCGATCACGATGACCGTGCGGCCGGCGTCGACGAGCGCGTCGAGCAGCCGGATGAGGTTGTCGACGTCGGCCATGTGCAGGCCCGTCGTCGGCTCGTCGAGCACGATGACCTCGGCCGACGTGCCCATCTCGATCGCGAGCTTCAGCCGCTGCCGCTCGCCGCCCGAGAGGGTCGTGAGCGTCTGCCCGAGCGTGATGTAGCCGAGGCCGACGTCGACGAGCCGCCCGAGCATCGGCGCGACCTGCTTCTCGGTGAAGAACGCCGCGGCCTCCTCGACCGACATGTCGAGCACGTCGCCGATCGACTTGCCGCGCAGCTCGTACTCGAGCACCTCGGCCGTGAAGCGCCGCCCGCCGCACAGCTCGCACGGCGTCGTCACGCCCGCCATGAACGCGAGGTCGGAGTAGATGACGCCGAGCCCCTTGCACTCGGGGCACGCGCCCTCGGAGTTCGCCGAGAACAGCGCCGGCTTCACCTTGTTGGCGGATGCGAAGGCCTTCCTGATGGGCTCGAGGATGCCCGTGTAGGTGGCCGGGTTCGACCGCCGCGAGCCCTTGATCACCGTCTGGTCGACGAAGGTGACGCCGTCGCGCGGCAGCGAGCCGTGGATGAGCGACGACTTGCCCGACCCCGCGACCCCCGTGACGGCCACGAGCACGCCCGTGGGGACATCCACGTCGACTCCCGTGAGGTTGTGCTCGCGCGCGTCGCGGATCTCGAGGCGCCCCTTCGGCTCGCGCACCGAGGGCTTGAGCCGCTGCCGGTGCTCGAGGTGGTCGCCCGTGCGCGTGCCGGAGCCGCGCAGCTCGTCGAAGGTGCCCTCGAACACGATCGTGCCGCCGTGCGTGCCGGCGCCGGGACCCATGTCGACGATGCGGTCGGCGATCGCCATGACCTCGGGCTTGTGCTCGACGACGAGCACGGTGTTGCCCTTGTCGCGCAGCCGCTGCAGCAGCCCGTTCATGCGCTCGACGTCGTGCGCGTGCAGGCCGGCGGTCGGCTCGTCGAAGACGTACGTGACGTCGGTGAGCGCCGAGCCCATGTGGCGCACCATCTTGGTGCGCTGCGCCTCGCCGCCCGAGAGCGAGCCGGCCGGGCGGTCGAGCGAGAGGTAGCCGAGCCCGATGGCGTCGAAGGTCTCGAGCAGGTCGACGAGCTTCGCGCGCAGCGGCGCGGTGGCGGCTCCGCCGGCGTCGGGCGGGATCGAGGCGACGAACGGGGCGAGGTCGGTGAGCTGCATCGCGGTCGCCTCGGCGATGGTCCTGCCCTGCACCGTCACCTCGCGCGCGGCGGCGTTGAGGCGCGAGCCGCCGCACTCGGGGCACGCTTCGAAGGTCGCGGCGCGCTCGACGATGCCGCGCAGCGTCGGCTTCATCGAGTCGACGTCCTTCACGAACACGCTCTTCGTGAGCTTGGGGATGAGCCCCTCGTACTTCATGTTGAAGCCCGCGAAGTCGACGCGCTGCTCCTCGCCGTGCAGGAACAGCCGCAGCTCGTCGTCGCTGTAGTCGGCGATGCGCTTGTCGGGATCGAGCAGGCCCGACTGCGCGTAGAGCTTCCAGTACCAGCCGCCCACCTGGTAGTTCGGGAAGTCGATCGCGCCCTCGTTGAGCGACTTCGACCGGTCGACGAGCACGTCGACGTCGATCGTCGACACGCGCCCGAGCCCCTCGCACGCCGGGCACATGCCGCGCGGGTCGTTGAACGAGAACATGACCGACGACTCGAGCCGGGGCGTGCCCACCCGCGACCACAGGATCCGCAGCATCGTGTACGCATCCGTCGCGGTGCCGACCGTCGAGCGCGAGTTCGCGCCCATCTGGTCCTGCCCCACGAGGATCGCGGCCGTGAGCCCCTCGAGGCTGTCGGCTTCCGGCTGCGGCGCGGGCGGCATGAAGCCCTGCACGAACGCGTCGTAGGTCTCGTCGATGAGGCGCCGCGACTCGGCCGCGATGGTGCCGAACACGAGGCTCGACTTGCCCGAGCCGGACACACCCGTGAAGACGCTCAGCTGCCGCTTGGGGATGTCGACGTCGACGCCCTTGAGGTTGTGCTCGCGCGCGCCCCGCACGCTGATGTGCTCGTTCACGCGTCGAACGTACCCGCTGCCTGCGACACGGGGCTGACGGGCGGATGCGGGCGGCGCGGCCGCGGAGGCGTATGGCGGATGCGGGCGGCGCGGCCGCGGAGAGGCGTCTGGGGCGGATGCGTCAGGTCGCGCGGGCGGGCAGGTCGAGTCGGTACTGCGTGGTGGTGGAGACCTGCAGGAAGCCGGAGCGCTCGAGGATCGGGCGCGAGTCGTCGCTCGAATCGCTGTTCATGAGCGTGAAGCCGCCGCGCAGCGCCGAGCGCGCTCGCTCTGCGGTGAGCGCGCGGTAGATGCCGCGGCCGCGCCAGGCCTCGAGGGTCGCGCCGCCCCAGAGGCCAGCGAACTCGGTGCCGGCGACGGGCTCGAGCCTGCCGCCGGAGACCATGCGGGCGCCGGCCCCCTCGGCGACCTCCGCGACCCACAGCTCCATGAGCGGGTCGACGGCGAGGCGGCCCATGAGCGCCCGCAGCATCGGCTCGACCGGGATGTCGAACACCTCGGCCTGCAGCTCGCTGAACGCGCGCACGTCCCCCTCGTCGCGGATCCGCCGCAGCGTCACGCCCTCCGGCAGCGGCACGTCGACCGCGAGCGCCGCCGCCTCGCCGATCATGATCGCCTCGACCTCGTCCGGCTCGAAGCCGTGCGCGACGAGCGCGTCGTGCAGGCCGGGCGCGGTGTCGTGGCCGCGGGCCTTCCAGTCCACGTGCACGACCGCGGGGTCCGCGCGGCACTGCGCCAGCGCATCCGCCACCAGTCCCCGCACGCCCGCCTCGTCGGCGCCGCCGAGATCGCGGTAGGTGATGAGCACGCGACCGCCGGCGTAGGTCGTCAGCCAGAGCGGGCCGAGCCGGTCGATCGTGAGCGCGCTCGGGGCATCGGGCCTGCCGCGCAGCTGGGTGTCGTAGGCGGTCAGGCGTCTCGCTCGCTCATCCATCGCCCACGAGGCAACCACACATCGGCCGCGCGCGGGGCTACGATCCCGGAAGACGGTGCCCGCCGTCGCCGCCGGCCAGCACATCCGGCAGCCCCTGCACCGAAGGACACCATGTTCTCCTGGACCAAGCGCGACGACGCCTCCCTGTCCGCGACCGACATCGTCTATCCCGAGGAGCGCCTCAGCTGGGGCCGCACCATCGGGCTCGGCATGCAGCACGTGGTGGCCATGTTCGGCGCCACGTTCCTCGTGCCGATCATCACCGGCTTCCCGCCGTCGACGACGCTGCTGTTCTCGGGAGTGGGCACGATCCTGTTCCTGCTCATCACGAAGAACCGCCTGCCGAGCTACCTCGGCTCGTCGTTCGCCTTCCTCGCGCCGATCGGCGCGGCGACCCAGATCGGCGGCCCCGGCTTCGCGCTCTCGGGCATCATCCTCGTCGGCGTGCTGCTGGCGATCGTGGGCGTCGTCGTGCACTTCTCCGGCACCCGCTGGATCGGCGCGCTCATGCCGCCCGTGGTCTCCGGCACCGTCGTGGCGCTCATCGGCTTCAACCTCGCGCCGGCCGCGCGCGACAACTTCATCGCCGATCCGGGCCTGGCCTCCATCACGCTGCTCGCGGTCATCCTCACGTCGGTGCTCTTCCGCGGCCTCGTCGGGCGGCTGTCGATCCTGGTGGGCGTCGTCGTCGGCTACATCGTCGCGGCGATGATGGGCAAGGTCGACTGGTCGGGCGTCGCGGACGCCGCCTGGATCGGCCTGCCCGAGTTCACCACCCCCACGTTCGACCCGGCGCTGCTGCCGGCGATCCTCATGTTCGTGCCGATCGTGCTGCCGCTCATCGCCGAGAACATCGGGCACGTCAAGGGCGTCGGCCAGCTGCTCGACCGCGACCTCGACCCGCTCGCCGGCCGCACGCTCTTCTCCGACGGCCTCGCCACGACGATCTCCGGCATCTTCGGCGGCTCCCCCACCACCACCTACGGCGAGAACATCGGCGTCATGAGCGCCACGCGCGTGTTCTCGACCGCCGCCTACTGGGTGGCGGCGCTCACCGCGATCGCGCTCGGCCTGTCGCCGAAGGTGGGCGAGATCATCTTCGCGACCCCCGCCGGCGTGCTCGGCGGCGTCACGACCGCGCTCTACGGCCTCATCGGCATCATCGGCGTGCGCATCTGGGTCGAGAACGGCGTCGACTTCTCGATCCCGCGCAACCAGTTCGCGGCCGGCGTCGGCCTCATCGTCGCGATCGCCGACTTCACGCTCTCCAGCGGCCAGATCTCGTTCGGCGGCATCGTGCTCGGCACGGTCGCGACGCTCGTGATCTACCACCTGATGGATGCGCTGGAGCGCCTCCGCGGGCGCGACCGGGAGGTGCGCCCAGACCACGCGCCGCCGGCCGCCGACCCCGCCGATCCGGCACCGAGCGCCCGCACCGCCGATCCCGCCGACCCGGCGCCGAGCGCGCGCACCGCCGACAACGCCGACTGACGCACCGCATCCGCCCCCGCCGCGCTGCGACGTGCGCCCACCGCGCGCGAGCGGTGCAGTTGCGCCCGAGCAGGGCTGGCACGAAGGCCCGGCTCGGGCGCAACTGCACTGGTGGGACGAACACCGGTGGGGCGAAGGAGCGGTGCGGAGCGTTGGCAGGGAGCGCGGTGCGGAGCGCGCGGCGGGCGTCCGCACCCTGTCCTCCGACGCATCCGCGTGCCATGGTGGCCGCATGGGAACGGTCGCTGACTCCATCGTCCAGACGCTCGTGGCCAACGGCGTGCAGCGCGTGTACGGCCTGCCGGGCGACTCGCTCAACGCCTTCACCGAGGCGATCCGGGTCGAGGACGCGATGGAGTGGGTGCACGTGCGCCACGAGGAGACCGCGGCGTTCGCGGCCGGCGCCGAGGCCGCGATGACGGGCGGGCTCGCGGTGTGCGCCGGCAGCTGCGGGCCCGGCAACCTGCACCTCATCAACGGGCTCTTCGACGCCAACCGCAGCCGCGTGCCCGTGCTCGCGATCGCCGCGCACATCCCGACCGCCGAGATCGGCACGAACTACTTCCAGGAGACGCATCCGCAGGAGCTGTTCCGCGAGTGCTCGGTCTACGTCGAGTACGTCGCCGACCCGAAGCAGATGCCGCGGCTGCTCGAGATCGCGATGCGCGAGGCCATCGAGCGGCGCGGCGTCGCGGTGCTCGTGATCCCCGGCGACGTCGCGATGGCCGAGATCGCCGACGACCGGCGCACGATCATCCGCCGCACCGAGTCGGCGACCGTGCCGCTGCCCGTGCAGCTGCTCGAGGCGGCCGAGGCGCTCAACACGGCGAAGAGGGTGACGATCCTCGGCGGAGCGGGCACGGCCGGCGCGCACGCGCAGGTGCTCGCGGTCGCCGAGCGGCTGGGCGCCCCGATCGTGCACGCGATGCGCGGCAAGGAGCACCTCGAGCACGACAACCCGTACGACGTCGGCATGACGGGGCTGCTCGGCTTCGCGAGCGGCTACCGCGCCATGAGCGAGGCGGATGCGGTGCTCATGCTGGGCACGGACTTCCCGTACCCGCAGTTCTACCCCGACGACACGACGATCGTGCAGGTCGACATCCGCGGCGAGCAGATCGGGCGGCGCCACCCCGTCGACGTCGCGCTCGTCGGCGGCGTGCGCGAGACGTGCGAGGCGCTGCTGCCGCGGCTCGAGCAGAAGGGCGACAAGCACCTGAAGGACGCGCGCAAGCACTACGCGAAGACGCGCGAGCGGCTCGACGATCTGGCGTCCCCGGCGCGCAAGGGCAGGCCCGTGCACCCGCAGTACTTGGCCCGGCGCATCGACGAGCTGGCCGCGGACGACGCCGTCTTCATCCCGGACGTCGGCTCTCCCGTGGTCTACGCATCCCGCTACCTCACGATGAACGGCAGGCGCCGGCTGCTCGGCTCGTTCAGCCACGGCTCGATGGCCAACGCCGTGCCGCAGGCGGTCGGCGTGCTCGCGCAGGACCGCGCGCGGCAGACCGTGACGCTCTCGGGCGACGGCGGGCTCACGATGCTGCTGGGCGACCTGCTCGCGCTGACGCAGAACCGGCTGCCGGCGAAGATCGTCGTGTTCAACAACTCGTCGCTCAACTTCGTCGACCTGGAGATGAAGGCGGCCGGCATCGTGCCGTTCGCGACCGACCTCGAGAACCCGAACTTCGCCGAGGTGGCGGATGCGATGGGCATCCGGGGGTGGCGGGTCGAGGACTCGGCGGGGGTCGATGCGGCGCTCACGGAGGCGTTCGCGCACGACGGGCCGGCGCTCGTCGACGTCGTCACCGACCCGCAGGAGCTGACGATCCCGCCCGCGATCGCCTTCGAGCAGGCGAAGGGCTTCGCGCTCTACGCGATCCGCACGGTACTGTCAGGCCGCGGCGATGAGCTGCTGGATCTGGCGCGCACCAACTGGCGCCAGCTCTTCTGAGCCGGCGCCGCCGAGGCGGAACTGCCGGCCCTCGCTTCGGAAGGGGTGGTCGTGAGCATGCTGCCGAGCCCTCGCCGCGTGCAGCGCGTCTACTACGCGCTCGTGCTCGGCAACACGCTCGCGGCGTCGTTCATCTGGGGCATCAACACGCTGTTCCTGCTCGACGCGGGGCTGACGAACTTCGAGGCGTTCGGCGCGAACGCCTTCTACACGGTGGGCGTGCTGCTGTTCGAGATCCCCACGGGCGTGGTCGCCGACACGATGGGGCGGCGCTGGTCGTACGTGCTGGGCTCGGCGACGCTCGCGGTGACGACCGCGCTCTACTGGCTCATGTGGCTGTGGGAGGCGCCGTTCTGGGGGTGGGCGCTCGCCTCGCTGCTGCTCGGGCTCGGCTTCACCTTCTTCACCGGGGCCGTCGACGCGTGGCTCGTGGATGCGCTGCAGGCGACGGGCTACGAGGGCTCGCTCGAGAAGGTGTTCGGCCGGTCGGTGATCGTCTCGGGCGGCGCGATGCTCGTGGGCTCGGTCGCCGGCGGCGTCGTCGCGCAGCTGACCGACCTGGGCGTGCCGTTCCTCATGCGCGCTGGCGTGCTCGTCGTGATGGTGGTCGTGGCGGGGCTGCTCATGCGCGATGTCGGCTTCACGCCCGATCGCAGCGAGGGGCCGATCAAGGCGACCCGCACGGTGCTGCGCGCCTCGATCACGCACGGGCTCGGCAACCCGCCCGTGCGCTGGCTCATGCTCGCGAGCCCCTTCACCGCCGGCGTCGGCTTCTACGCCTTCTACGCGCTGCAGCCGTACCTGCTCGAGCTGTGGGGCGACCCGGGCGCCTACTCGATCGCCGGGCTCGCGGCGGCGCTCCTCTCGGGCGCGGCGATGCTGGGCGGCTTCCTCGCGCCGGTCGTGCGGCGGCGGTTCCGCAAGCGCACCTCCGCGATCCTGCTCGCGACGATCACGGGCGTCGTGGTGCTGCTGGGGATCGGGCTCGTGCAGAACTTCTGGGTGGCGATCGTGCTCGTCGCCGTGTGGGGCGTCATGTCGTCCATCGACGACCCCGTGCACCGCGCCTACCTCAACGACATGATCCCGTCGAAGCAGCGCGCGACCGTGCTCTCGTTCGA
>DASSWM010000126.1:0-2617 GCA_035704865.1 Agrococcus sp. | reverse complement strand
CGGCTGCGGGGCATGTCCGGCATGCTCAGCCGCATCCAGCGGCAGGTCCGCGAGCACGGCGCCGCTCGCTGAGCATCAGGCGAACGCCGTGATGCCTCGCTCGTCGAGCCATGCCCGGATCTCGCGCTCGTAGCGCGCGCGATCGAGGTTCCACAGCTTCGTGTGCCGTGCCGTGCGCCACTCGTGGTACTCGACCAGATCGGGCCGCGCCGCCGCGAGCGCGCGGGAGGCGTCGGCCGGCACGTAGCCGTCGTCCGCCGAGTGCAGCAGCAGGATGGGCTGCGACAGGGCGTCGGCGTGCAGCACGTTGTCGAGCTCGTCGAAGTCGAGGCTGCGGCTGCCGCTGAGCACGGCCGCGGGCGACTCGAGCAGCCTGACCGCCGTGTCGACGAGCCATGCTGGCATGCGCACGAGCGCGACCTGCAGCTGCAGCGTCGGCCGCCAGCCGACCACCGGGGAGTCGAGCACGACGCCCGTGATGCGCCGGCGATGGCGGGAGCGCCGCGCCACCTGCAGCGCGATCTGGCCGCCCATCGACCAGCCCATGAGCACGATGCGCTGCGCGCCGCGCGCGACGGCGACATCGATCGCGTCCTCGACGTCCCGCCACTCGTCGAGGCCCAGCCGGTACTTGCCGTGCGTGCTCGGCGGCGCCTCCGTGTCGTTGCGGTACGAGACGGCCATGACGGGGATGCCGCGCTCGAGGAAGACTGGAGCCGCCCGGATCGTCTCGCGGCGCGTGACGCCGCGGCCGTGCACCTGCACGCACCAGGTGGTCGCCTCCTGGTCGCCCATGATCCACGCCGGCGCGGGGCCGACCTCGATCGGCACGTCGATGCGCTCGACCCGGTCGGCGACCTGCTCCGGCCGGTAGAGGGCGTAGCCCGACCAGCGGGCCGAGGCGATGCCCTCGAGGATCGCGCGCGACCGGCCGTCGACCGCGCGCGTCACGCTGTGGGCGTCCTGCGCGACGATGCCGCCGAGCACCGCGAGCTGCTCCCCCACCCAGAGCGCGTAGACGCCCGGCAGCCCCGTGTCGGGTGTGCGCCCGAGCCGCACGCCGCGCTCGTCGAGCCCGAGGACGGCGATGTCGTCGACCGGCGCGCGCGGCGGCGTCACGAGCATCGATCCCAGCACGGCGGATGCGCCCGTGACGGCGAGCGCGGCGCCCGCGACGACCGCGCCCCCCGCGATGAGCGCCACCCGGCCGACCTGCCGCTCGATCGCGGCGGCGCGCCTCGCTTCGGTGGTCACGCTGGAATCGTAGTCTTGCCGGGTGGACACGAGCAGTGCAGCACCCGCCCCTGAGCCAGAGGCGTTCCGCGCTGCCGTCGACCAGCTGCGGCGCGCCGAGCTCCGCAGCGAGCTGTCGGTGCGCGAGATCCCGGCCCCCGGGCGGATCGCGCCGTACTCGTTCGCGATCGCCGCGGATGTCGGCACGCCCGCGCACGGGCGCGACTCCGACCTCGGCACCGGTCGCTTCATCCTCATGCACGATCCGGAGGAGCCCGAGGCGTGGGGCGGCGACTTCCGCATCGTCAGCTTCACGCAGGCCTCGCAGGATCCGGAGATCGGCGTCGACCCGTTCCTGGCCGAGGTCACCTGGACCTACCTGCTCGAGGCGCTCGAGCAGCGCGGCGCCGAGCACCACTCGGAGTCGGGCACCGCGACGAAGATCCTCTCCTCCGGCTTCGGCGAGCTGGCCGCGCAGGGCGACGGCGCGCAGATCGAGCTGCGCGCCTCGTGGACCCCGACGGGCCACGACTTCGGCGCCCACCTGACGGCCTGGACCGACCTGCTGTGCGCGATCGCCGGCCTCTCGGTGCAGCCGGGCGCGACGGGCCTCGACGCGCATCGGCGGTCCCGTGGCTGAGGCGGCGGAACCGGAGGCCGCGCAGCAGGAGGCACCGCTCCCGGAAGCGCAGGTGCAGGGTCCGATCGACGTCATCGCCGACCCCGAGGCCCTCGCAGCGGCAGCAGAGCGGCTGCGCTCCGGGACCGGCCCCGTCGCGGTCGACGCCGAGCGCGCGAACGGCTTCCGCTACTCCGCCCGCGCCTACCTCGTGCAGCTCTACCGCCGCGGCTCCGGCACCGTGCTCGTCGATCCGACCGCGATCGACGACCTGTCGCCGCTGCAGGAGGCCATCGGCGACGAGGAGTGGATCATCCACGCCGCCAGCCAGGACCTCCCCTGCCTGCGCGAGGTCGGCCTCGAGCCTGCGTCGCTGTTCGACACCGAGCTCGGCGCCCGCCTGGCCGGCTTCGAGCGGGTCGGCCTCGCGGCCGTGACCGAGCGGCTCGTGGGGCTGCGGCTGCGCAAGGAGCACGGCGCGAGCGACTGGTCGACGCGGCCGATCCCGCGCGCGTGGCTCGAGTACGCGGCGCTCGACGTCGAAGTGCTCGTGGACGCGCGGGACGCGCTCGCGGCCGAGCTCGCCGAGCAGGGCAAGCAGGAGCTCGCCGAGCAGGAGTTCGCCTACGCGCTCGAGCGCGAGCCCAAGCCGCCGGCGGCCGAGCCGTGGCGCCGGCTCTCCGGCATCCACACCATCCGCGATCGGCGCCAGCTCGCCGTCGCCCGCGAGCTCTGGCTCGCGCGCGACGAGCTCGCCCGCTCCAC
>DASSWM010000125.1:0-2034 GCA_035704865.1 Agrococcus sp. | reverse complement strand
TGTGCCGCGACGCTATCGACGCGGGCGCTCGCCGGGCTACCGGTACTCGGGGTTCTGGAAGCCGAAGCGCTCGCCCGCCTCCCAGGCGCGGCGGTCGTTGCCCTCGCTCGCGATGCCGCCGCGCAGCGTGCGCGCGAGGTGCAGCAGGTTCCAGGTCATGATCGTAATGTTGCGCTTGGTGAAGTCGTTGTCGGCGCCGGCGTGCGAGCCGTCCTCGAGCTCGTCGCCGTAGCTCGGCCCGGGGCCGGCCTCCCCCACCCAGCCGGCGTCGGCCTGCGGCGGGATCGTGCAGCCGAGGTGCTGCAGCGCGTAGAGCAGCTCGGCGGAGATGTGCTTCATGCCGTCCTCGTTGCCGCCCACGAGGCATCCGCCGACCTTGCCGTAGAAGATCGACTGGCCCGCGTCGTTCAGCTGCCCCGACTGCGCGTAGAGCCGCTCGACGACGCGACGCGTGACGCTCGAGAGCTGGCCGAGCCAGATCGGGGTCGCGAGCACGATGATGTCGGCGGCGAGCACCCGCTGCCACAGCGCCGGCCACGCGTCGCGGCTCGCGCCGTGCTCGGTCATGTCCGGCTGCACGCCGGGTGCGAGCTCGTGGTCGACTGCGCGCGCGATGTCGACCAGGACGCCCTGGTCGCGGAGGATCTGCGCGCTCGCCTCGATCAGCAGATCGGTGTGGCTGTCGCCGGGCGAGGGGGTGAGCGTGCCGTTGAGGTAGATGGCTCTGATGGGATCCGTCATGCCTCCCACGCTGGCACGGCGGCGGCGAAGGCGCCAGGTGCGATGCCCGCCGCCCGCGCCGATCCGACCGCGATCGGGCTCCGGCGGCAGCCCGGCTCAGCGCTCGAGGGCGTCGAGCAGCGCCCGCAGGCGCTCGGCGAAGCGCGCGCCCGCATCCGGCGGCCGCGGCAGGAAGCCCGCGCCGGTCTTCGCGCCCAGCTCGCCGCGCTCGGCGCGCTCGCGCAGCATGGCGGGGGCGGCGGATGCGTCGCCCAGGCTCGGGAAGATGCCGTCGGTCACGCTCGTCCACACGTCGAGGCCGCCGAGATCCATGATCTCGAACGGCCCGGCGAGCGCCCAGCGCGGCCCGAGCCCGGCGGTGACGGCCTGGTCCACCTGCTCGGGCGTCGCGATGCCGAGGTCGACCAGATGCATGGCCTCGCGGTAGAGCGCCGCCTGCAGCCGGTTGGCGATGAACCCCTCGACCTGCTGTGCGAGCGGCACGGCGGTCTTGCCGCACGTCTCGAGCAGCGCGACCATCCGGTCGACGGTCGCCTGCGGCGTCGCGGGGCCCGGCACGACCTCGACGAGCGGCACGGTGTCGGCGGGGTTGAAGAAGTGGGCGATGACGAGCCGCGACGGGTCGCGCATGCCGGCCGCGAGCGCATCCGGCGCGATCGAGGAGGTGTTCGAGGCGATCACGGCGTCGGCGTTCGCCGCCTCGACGCGCGCGATGAGCTCGTGCTTGAGCTCGAGCCGCTCGGGAGCAGCCTCGAGCACGATCGTCGCGCCGTCGACGGCGCGCTCGACGGTGTCATGGGCGGATGCGCCGGCCGACTCGGCCGCGTCGGCCGCGGCCTCGGCGCGCACGTCGAACACCCGCACGTCGTGCCCCGCCCGGCCGAAGACCCGCGCGATGCCCGCGCCCATGATGCCCGCGCCCAGGACGGCGATCGACTCCTGCATGTGCTGCTCCTTCGCTCCCCTGCCGACGATGCCACAGCGCGGCGGCCGGCCGCGATCGGCCTCGCTGATCGCGGCTGCGCTCGCACCGAGCGGCTCTGCTCGCAGAGACGCCTTCAGCCGGTGCGCGCCGCGAAGCCGGATTCGTAGGCGAGCACCACGACCTGCACCCGGTCACGCAGACCCAGCTTGGCCAGGATGCTGCTGACGTGCCCCTTGACGGTCGCCTCCCCGAGGAAGAGCCGTGCCCCGATCTCGGCGTTCGACTCGCCCCGCGCGATGCCGGCGACGACGTCGAGCTCGCGCTCGGTGAGCAGCGCGAGCGCCGCGGGCACGCCTTCGACGGCGGGC
>DASSWM010000124.1:0-4723 GCA_035704865.1 Agrococcus sp. | reverse complement strand
ACGATCGGCGTCGCGCTGTTCACGGTCGGCGTCGTCGCGGGGCAGACGATCAGCGGCCTCGCCGTCGACCGGATGGCCTTCGGCGGCCTGGCGCGCAAGCCCATCACCGCGCCGCGCCTCGAACCGCTCTAGGCTTGTGCGGTGAGCGAGCAGACGGGTCCGATCGAGCAGGTCGCCCCTCCAGCGGATCACCGGAACCCGCTGCTGTGGACGCTCGTGGCGGTCGCCGCGGGCGCGGGCCTCGCGACCCAGGGGCGCATCAACGGCGAGCTCGGCGTACGCCTCGACCACGGCATCCTCGCCGCGCTCATCTCGTTCCTCGCCGGCTGCGTGCTGCTGGGAGTCATCCTCGTGGTCGCGCCCAAGGCGCGCGCGGGCATCGTGCGGCTCATCGCCGTCATCCGCGACGGGTCGATGCCCTGGTGGTACATCTCGACGGGCCTCATCGGCGCGTTCCTCGTCGCGACGCAGGGCCTCGTCGTCGGCACGATCGGCGTCGCGCTGTTCACGGTCGGCGTCGTCGCGGGGCAGACGATCAGCGGCCTCGCCGTCGACCGGATGGCCTTCGGCGGCCTGGCGCGCAAGCCGATCACCGCGCCGCGCGTCGCGGGCGCGCTGCTGGCGCTCGTCGCCGTCGGCCTCGCGCTGCTCGGCACCGGGGAGCTCGTGGGCGCCTGGCTCGTCGTGCTGCCGTTCATCGCCGGCCTGCTGCAGTCGCTGCAGCAGGCGATGGGCGGGCTCGTGCAGCGGCACTCGGGCTCGGCGATCGCGCAGGCCACCCAGAACTTCGTCGTCGGCACGATCGCGCTCGCGGTCGTCGTGGCGGTGCAGGCCCTGGCGGGCGTCACCGCGCGACCGCTCCCGACCGAGCCGTGGCTCTACGTGGGCGGCGCGCTGGGCGTGCTGTTCGTCGCGCTCGTCTCGGTCGCGGTGCACCATCTGGGCGTGCTCGCGCTCGGCCTCGCCGTCATCTGCGGGCAGGTCGTCGCGTCGGTGCTGCTCGACCTCGCGTTCCCGGCCGGCCAGCCCGTGACGGTGTGGTCGCTCGTCGGCGCCGCGCTCACGGTCGCGGCGGTCGCGGTGTCGGCGATCCGCCGGCCGCGGCGCACGCAGCCGGCCGCGGGCTGACGCCGCGCCGCGCGCAGCCGGCCGCGGGCTGACGCCGCGCCGCGCGCAGCCGGCCGCGGCCTGACGCCGAGCCGCGCTCAGCGGCTCAGGACTCGGGCGTGAACTGCAGCGCCACCGAGTTCATGCAGTAGCGGTCGCCCGTGGGCGTCTGCGGGGCGTCGTCGAAGATGTGGCCCAGGTGGCTGCCGCACTTGGCGCAGCGCACCTCGGTGCGCACCATGCCGAGCGTGCGGTCCTCGATGAGCTCCACCGCGTCCTCGCGCACCGTCTCGTAGAAGCTCGGCCAGCCGCAGCCGGCGTCGAACTTCGTCTCGTCGCGGAAGAGCTCGTTGCCGCACGCGCCGCACGAGTAGACGCCCTGCCGCTGCTCGTCGAGCAGCGCGCCCGTCCACGGGCGCTCGGTGCCCGCCTCGCGCAGCACCCGGTATGCGTCGGGGGAGAGGGTCTCGCGCCACTGGGCGTCGCTGCGTTCGATGCGATCAGTCATGTCTCGATCGTACGCCCGCTGCCACTGCGTTTCGCGAGGGGCGCAACGCTCGCGCGGTCGTAGGATCGTGACCATGCCGACCGAGCCGAGGCCCCGCAGCGCGGGCACCGCCGACGAGGCAGCGGCACTCGCGTTCGTCGAGGCGGCAGCGGCAGCGGAGGCGGCCGCGCACGATGCGCCGCCGGCACCGGATGCGTCCGGGAGCGCTGAGCCGCAGACGACGGATGCGTCGGCCCACGCGGGCACGCGGACGGACGCGTCGGCGCACGCGGGCACGCAGACGGACGCGTCGGCGCACGACGACCTCGCGGCGGCGCGCGAGCAGCGCATCCGCCGCCTGCTCGACTTCGAGGGCGGCTGGGCGAGCCACGGGGGAGCGAAGGCGCGCGCGATCCGCGCCGAGTTCGGCTGGTCGACCACCCGCTACTACCAGGTGCTCGACGGGCTGCTCGAGACGCCCGAGGCCGTGCGGCACGACCCGATGCTCGTGCGGCGGCTGCTGCGCCTGCGCGAGGGCCGATGAAGCGCACGCAGCGCGTGGGCGCGCACCGCTCGACGTCGGCGAGCGGCTGGCCGCGCTGGGCCATCCTGCTCGCCGCGCTCGCCGTCACGATCGTGCTGATCGCGGTCGGGCTGTTCGCGCTCGACATGATGCGCCCGCAGGCGCCCGCACCCTCACCGACCACGGCCCCCGAGACGATCACCGACCCATCCGCCATCGATCCCTCGCTCGACGCGTCCATCACGGTGCTCGACGCGTCGGGGGAGCGCAGCTTCGCCGCGGGCGTCGGGCAGGCGCTCGCCGACGAGGGCTGGACCGTCATCGCCACCGGCGGCAGCACCGAGCCCGCCGACACCACGATCGTGTGGTTCGACGCCGAGGAGCTCGCGCCCGTCGCGCGCGGCCTCGTCGAGCGGCTCGGCGCCGGTGAGGCGCGGCTGTCGGACGGTCGCGTCGCCGGCACGCCGATCACGATCGTGCTGGGCCCGGATGCGGTGGGGACCGCCCCGAGCACCGAGCCGCGCGACGATGGCGAGATGACGCACTCGCCCACGCCCGACGCCCCCTGAGCGCGGCTTGCACTCGACCGGCTCGAGTGCCAGACTTGGGCCTGGCACTCCCACCAGTGGAGTGCCAGTTGAACGTCCACAGCGTCCAGGAGGGACGAGACTGCAATGGCAAAGATGATCGCATTCGACGAGGAGGCCCGCCGCGGGCTGGAGCGTGGACTCAACACGCTCGCCGACGCGGTGAAGGTGACTCTCGGCCCGCGCGGCCGCAACGTCGTGCTCGAGAAGAAGTGGGGCGCCCCCACGATCACGAACGACGGTGTCTCGATCGCCAAGGAGATCGAGCTCGAGGACCCGTTCGAGAAGATCGGCGCAGAGCTGGTCAAGGAGGTCGCGAAGAAGACCGACGACGTCGCCGGCGACGGCACCACGACCTCGGTCGTGCTCGCCCAGGCGCTCGTGCGCGAGGGCCTGCGCAACGTCGCGGCCGGTGCTGACCCGATCAGCCTCAAGCGCGGCATCGACAAGGCTGCTGCCGCCGTGAGCGAGCAGCTGCTCAAGAACGCCAAGGAGGTCGAGACCAAGGCGGAGATCGCCGCGACGGCTTCGATCTCGGCGGCCGACGAGGAGATCGGCGCGCTCATCGCCGAGGCCATCGACAAGGTCGGCAAGGAGGGCGTCGTCACCGTCGAGGAGTCGCAGACCTTCGGCACCGAGCTCGAGCTCACCGAGGGCATGCGCTTCGACAAGGGCTTCCTGTCGCAGTACTTCGTCACGGACCCCGAGCGCCAGGAGACGGTCTTCGAGGACCCGTACATCCTGATCGTCAACTCGAAGGTCTCGAACATCAAGGACCTGCTCCCCGTCGTCGACCAGGTGATCCAGGCGGGCAAGCAGCTCGTCATCATCGCCGAGGACGTCGAGGGCGAGGCGCTCGCGACGCTCGTGGTGAACAAGATCCGCGGCATCTTCAAGTCGGTCGCCGTCAAGGCTCCCGGCTTCGGCGACCGCCGCAAGGCGATGCTCGCCGACATGGCGATCCTCACGGGCGGCCAGGTCATCTCCGAGGAGGTCGGCCTCAAGCTCGAGAACACGACGCTCGACATGCTGGGCCGTGCGCGCAAGGTCGTCATCACGAAGGACGAGACCACGATCGTCGAGGGCGCCGGCGAGGCCGACGCCATCTCGGGTCGCGTGCGCCAGATCCGCCAGGAGATCGAGAACACCGACAGCGACTACGACCGCGAGAAGCTCCAGGAGCGCCTCGCGAAGCTCGCCGGCGGCGTCGCCGTCATCAAGGCGGGTGCCGCGACCGAGGTCGAGCTCAAGGAGCGCAAGCACCGCATCGAGGACGCCGTGCGCAACGCGAAGGCAGCCGTCGAGGAGGGCATCGTCGCCGGTGGTGGCGTCGCGCTCATCCAGGCCGCCAAGACCGCGTTCGAGGGCCTCGAGCTCTCGGGCGACGAGGTGACCGGCGCGAACATCGTCAAGGTGGCCGTCGACGCTCCGCTCAAGCAGATCGCGATGAACGCCGGCCTCGAGCCGGGCGTCGTGGCCGAGAAGGTGCGCAACCTCGAGGTCGGCTTCGGCCTCAACGCCGCCACGGGCGAGTACGTCGACATGCTCTCCGCGGGCATCTCGGACCCGGTGAAGGTGACGCGCTCCGCGCTCGCCAACGCCGCGTCGATCGCCGGCCTCTTCCTCACGACCGAGGCCGTCGTCGCCGACAAGCCCGAGAAGCAGCCGGCCATGCCGGCCGACCCCACGGGTGGCATGGACTTCTGATCCATCACGCGCATCGGGCCCCAGCTGCGAAGCTGGGGCCCTTTGCCGTTCCTGCGCGGCCGCACACACCCACTCCGAGCGGCGTCGCGCACCCGCGCTCCGAGCGGCGTCCCGAATCGAGGACCGATTCGCGATCGGTCACGGATCGAGGACGTACGGCCCAGATCTCGGGAGATCTCCTCGATTCGGGACGGGAGGAGGGAGCGCTAGGGTCGCGGTAGGCCGGACGTAGCAGACCGGTCGCGGTTGACCGGGCGCAGTAGACCGGTCGCGGTCGACCGCACGCAGTAGACCGGAGGAGGCGCGATGCAA
>DASSWM010000123.1:0-4356 GCA_035704865.1 Agrococcus sp. | reverse complement strand
GAGTCGCTGACGCGCACGCGTCGCACGCCTCTCGCCTGAGCAGCATCACTGGGCAGCCGCCGATCCGGCAGCGCCCAGGGAGCGGTCCCGAACCGGAACCCGGTTCGCACCCGACATCGACTCACCAGGTCGACGGCCCTCATCGCCCGTACCTGCTCGGCACGGAGGCCGCCGACCGCTCGCCGGAAGGCCCATCATGACCATCACCGCTCTCCCCACCCGCACCCGCCGCCCCTCTCGCGAGACGCCCGCCGTCCACGGCTCGAGCGCCCTCGCACCCGCTCGCACCGCCGCGCCCGAGCCGGCGCAGCGCATCCGCCCCGCCTCGGCACACGCCACGAGCGCGGCTCCGACGACGCCCGCCAGCCCGGCGCCCGCAAGCCCGGTGCGCGCCGTGCCCGAGGGCACCGAGGCGCGCGGCTTCGTGCTCTACGTCGGCCTCGGCGAGGATGCCGCGGCCGCCGACCACATCGAGCTCGCACGCCTCGTCGGCGAGCTGCGGGCGCTCACGTCGCGCCTCGCCCCGAGCGCCCAGACGCACGCGGCGGTCGCGCTCGCGCCGGCGGGCTCGGGCGGCCGCGACGTCGACGTCGTGCGCCGGGCGCTCGGCGACCCCGCGGTGCAGCAGCCCGCGCCGGAGGTCGACCCGGGCATCGTGATCGATCTGACGCGCAAGCGCGTCGCGCTCGGCGACGACATCGCGCCGCTCACCTACCGCGAGTTCGAGCTGCTGCAGCACATCGTGCTGCGCGAGGGCACGACGGTCGACCGCTGCGAGATCATCGACGCGCTGTGGCACGCGGACGCCGACGACCGCCCCAACGAGCGCACGATCGACGTGCACGTGCGCCGGCTGCGCGCGAAGCTGGGCGACTACGCCGAGATCATCCGCACCGTGCGCGGCGCGGGCTACCGCTTCGACCGGCACGCCGACGTCACGGTGCTCGCGAGCGGGCCGAGCCCCGACCGCTTCTGAGCGCCCGCCTGCCGGGCCGCGACACCCCGGTGGCCTCGCCGCGCCGCGGCTGGTATGCATGAACGCATCCCGAAGCCGATCGAGGAGCAGCAACATGCCAGCGCTCGAAGCCCTCACCGTCGAGGCCGACGACCCTGATGCCGCGCGCGCGTTCTACGAGGCCGTCGGGCTCTCGCAGGTGCGGGTCCGCGACGCGGATGCGCCCAGCAGCGGGTTCCGCGGGTTCACCCTCTCGCTCGTGTCGCCGCAGCCGTCGGCGGTCGACGGGCTCCTGGCAGCCGCCGCCGAAGCCGGCGCCGCGGTGCTCCAGCCGGCGAAGCGGTCGCTGTGGGGCTACGGCGGCTCGGTGCAGGCGCCCGACGGCACCGTGGTCACGGTCGCCTCGCAGTCGAAGAAGGACACCGGCCCGGCCGAGCGGCCCGTCGAGGCCGCGGTGCTGCAGCTGGGGGTCGAGGACGTCGCGGCGAGCCGTGCGTTCTACGTCGAGCGCGGCTTCGGCGTCGCGCGCAGCTTCGGCCGCAGGTACGTCGAGCTCGACACGGGCGGCATCACCGTCTCGCTCAACGCGCGGCGCGCGGTCGCCAAGGCGGCGGGCGTGAGCCCGGAGGGCTCCGGCTCGCACCGGCTCGCGATCCACAGCGACGCGGGCGCGTTCACCGATCCCGACGGCTTCGTCTGGGAGCCGTGAGGCGCTGCGCTCCGGCGACGGGACGCAGCACGGACAACCACAGCGGAATCACAGGCAGATCTAGGCTCGTTCGTTACCGATCCGTTATACGTTCGATGCACGTTGATCGTAGTGCTGTGGCGGTCGACGGAAGCGCAGGCACTGCCTCGCTTGGTGCAAGGGACTGGGGCCGACCGAGAGAACTCGGTCGGCCCTTTGCCATGCCTCGCGCGTAGCGCGGCCGCGGGCGGGCGAGCCCGCGTCAGGCGAGCTGCTGGGCGAGGAACGCGGATGCTGTGCGGCGGAAGGTGCCGGAGGTCGGCGCGTTCACGTGGTTGCGCCCGGGGATCGGCTCGAACCGGCCGTCCGGCAGGTGCGGCAGCAGCGACGCCGTGTCGCGCGCGCGGCGGTCCTTCTCGCCGGTCATGAGCAGCGTCGGCACCTGCGGCGGCGCTTCCTCCGGGTCGAACAGCGTGCGCGAGACCTCGCCGGCGAGCGTGATGAGCGTGGCCGGGTCGTGCTCGGGGAAGATGCCGGCGAGCTCGACGATGAACGTCTCCATCGGGCCGGGCTCCGCCTCGCCCTCGAGCGCCCGATGGGCGAGCTCGACGTCGAACTGCTGGAACGGGTCGCCCGCGGGCAGGCCGCCGAGCACGAGCGCGCCGAACGCCGCCGGCCGCGTGCCCGCGTGCCGCCACAGGAGCCGCGCGCCCATCGAGTAGCCGATCGCCCCGGGCGCGCCGGGCAGTGCGAGCTGCTCGAGCACGGCGTCGACGTCGTCGACGAAGCGAGCGACGTCGTAGCCGGTGCTCGGCCTGTCGCTGTCGCCGTGGCCGCGCAGATCCATGCCGATGCCGCGCAGCCCGGCCTCGGCGAGCGTGCCGCTCCAGTGGCTGTCGATCCAGTTGCGCTGCGTGTTCGACGAGAAGCCGTGGATCATGAGCACGGGCGTGCCGTCGGGATCGCCCAGCTCGTGCAGCGCGATGCGCACGCCGTCGGGCGCCATCGCGAACACGCTCATGCTGCACCTGCCGGTCGCGCGCCCACCTGCGCGACGGCGCGCGCGGCCATCCTGGCGCCCTGCTCCGCCGCTGCCGCAGGCTCGAGCCCCGCGACGAGCCCCACGAGGAAGCCCGCGCCGAACGAGTCGCCGGCGCCGGTCGGGTCGACGAGCTCGGTGCGCTGGCTCGGCACGCGCGTGAGGGAGCCCGCGCTGCCGACGATGGAGCCGTGCTCGCCCATCGTGAGCGCGATCGTCTCGCAGTGCTCGGCGAGCTTCGCCGCCACGTCGTCGGGCGTGTAGCGCTCGGTGAGTACGCGGCCCTCGTCGAGGTTCGCGATCAGGACGTCGGTCGCCTCGAGCGCGGCAAGCATCGTCGGCAGGCCGAGATCCTCGACCGTGCCGACGCTGCCGGGATTGAGCGAGACGCGCGCGCCGAACGCGTGGGCGCGCGCGACGAGGCGACCGAACGCATCCGCATGCCCGTCGAGCCCGTAGCCGGTCGTGTGCACGATGGCGGCGGCGGCGATCTCGTCGTCGGCGATGTCGTCGTACGAGAGCCGCGCGTTCGCGCCGCGCTGGGTGAGCATCGTGCGATGGCCGCCCTCGACGATGAGCACGATCGTGCCGGTCGGCGCCTCGTCGTCCCCGTCGAGCTCGGCGTCGACGCCGAGGGCGCGCAGCGCCGCGGTGTGGCGCTCGACGTCGGCGGCGCCGACCCGGCCGCGGAAGCGCACGTCGCCGCCGGCCGCCGCCATCCAGGAGGCCGCGTTGCCGGCCGAGCCGCCCGGCCGGTTGGCGATCTCGGCGTCGGTGTCGGCGTCGATGCGGATGGGCCGCACGGGCCGCACGACGATGTCGTCGATGACGTCGCCGACGACGAGCAGCCGCCCGGGCGCGCCCATGTCAGGCCGCGTAGGCGGTCGCGATGGCGGCCGCGACGCGGATGTTGTTGCGCACGAGGTCGAGGTTGACCGCGAGGCTGCGGCCGCCCGAGAGCTCGACGATGCGGCCCAGCAGGAACGGCGTGACCGCCTTGCCGACGATGCCCCGCGAGCCGGCCTCGGCGAGCGCCTCCTGCACGACGCGGTCGTGCTCGCTCACCTCCCACTGCTGGTCGACGGGCACGGGGTTCGCGACCACGAGCCCGGCCTGGTGGCCGAGCGCGTCCTGCGCGCGCAGCACGTCGGCGAGCTGCGCGGGCTCCTCCACGCGCCAGTCGAGCCGGTGCTCGCTCTCGCGCAGCCAGAAGCTCGGGAAGACGTCGGTGCCCAGGCCCACGACCGGCACCGACAGCGTCTCGAGGCGCTCGAGCGTCGCGCCGATGTCGAGGATCGACTTCACGCCCGCGCACACGACCGCGACGGGCGTGCGGCCGAGCTCGGGCAGGTCGGCCGACTCGTCGAACGATTCGTTCGCGCCGCGGTGCACGCCACCGAGGCCGCCGGTGGCGAACACGCGGATGCCGGCGGCTGCGGCCAGGTGCGCGGTGGCCGCGACCGTCGTGGCCGCCGAGCGGCCGAGGGCTGCGACTACGGCCAAGTCGCGCACGCTCGCCTTGGCGATGCCGTCGCCCGCGAGCCGCTCGATGTCGCCCTCCGCCAGCCCCACGTGCGGCACGCCGTCGAGCACCGCGATCGTCGCGGGCGTCGCGCCGTTGTCGCGCAGCAGCTGCTCGAACTCGCGCGCGGCGTCGAGCCGCTCGTCGGCCGG